>NZ_JBXUGP010000019.1:0-120749 GCF_057180605.1 Serratia sp. HNCC26DJ206 | reverse complement strand
CGCCCAGGTTAACGTGGGCGGCCTTGTATCAGCAGAGGTAAATCAGCTTATTTGTTGTTCTGCGATTTGAAATCACGTTCGGCATAACCGGTATACAACTGACGTGGGCGGGCAATCTTGATGCCTTCGTCGTGCATTTCGTTCCAGTGTGCGATCCAGCCGATGGTACGGGCAATGGCGAAGATAACGGTAAACATGGAAGACGGAATACCCATGGCTTTCAGGATGATGCCAGAGTAGAAGTCGACGTTAGGATACAGTTTCTTCTCAATAAAGTACGGGTCGTTCAGCGCGATGTGTTCCAGCTCCATCGCCACTTCCAGCAGGTTGTCGTCTTTCTTGTTCAGTTCTTTCAGCACTTCATGACAGGTTTCACGCATCACGGTAGCGCGCGGATCGTAGTTTTTATACACGCGGTGACCAAAGCCCATCAGACGGAACGAATCGTTCTTGTCTTTGGCGCGCTTGATAAACTCTGGAATGTGCTCAACCGTTTTGATCTCTTCCAGCATCTTCAGCGCGGCTTCGTTAGCGCCGCCGTGCGCTGGCCCCCACAGGGAAGCGATACCGGCCGCGATACAGGCAAACGGGTTAGCGCCGGAAGAACCGGCGGTACGCACGGTAGAGGTTGACGCGTTCTGCTCGTGGTCAGCATGCAGGATCAGAATACGATCCATCGCGCGTTCCAGCACCGGGTTCACCACGTACTCTTCGCATGGCGTGGCAAACATCATACGCAGGAAGTTGCCCGCGTAAGAGAGATCGTTACGCGGATAAACGAAAGGTTGGCCGATAGAGTATTTGTAACACATGGCCGCTACGGTCGGCATTTTGGACAGCAGGCGGAAGGCGGTAATTTCACGGTGACGCTCGTTGTTAACGTCCAGCGCATCGTGATAGAACGCCGCCAGTGCGCCAGTTACGCCGCATAATACCGCCATTGGATGTGAATCACGGCGGAAACCGCGGAACAGATGGGTAATCTGATCGTGGATCATGGTGTGGCGGGTAACGGTGGTTTTGAAGGTCTCAAACTCTTCTTTGGTTGGTGCTTCGCCGTACAGCAGGATGTAGCACACTTCCAGATAAGAAGACTCTTTTGCCAACTGTTCGATAGGGAAGCCGCGGTGTAACAGAATACCTTTGTCACCATCGATAAAGGTGATCTTGGATTCGCAGGAAGCGGTAGAAGTAAAGCCGGGATCAAATGTGAAATAACCCTTGGAACCCAAGGTGCGCACGTCAAGGACGTCAGGGCCTAGTGTTGGGGTGAGTACGCCCAGTTCGATCGTAGCTTCGCCATTGTTGATACTTAGCGTCGCTTTCTTATCAGTCATTTACAGTCTCCTTAGCGCCTTATTTTAAAAACCTCTAACAACTGAAATACCTTAAATCTCGGCAGGTTGCCCGCAATAAAATGGTGCGAACGCTAACTCTGTGAGCGACTGCGCAAATGCGCGGGTTGGGTACAGAGTGCTAACCCGGCGAGCGAGATGGGTTACCAGTTATTAACGATTCTTCGGGATTCGTTATTTTCTATTAATCATTACCTACGACATGTTTGGAATGCTAGCCAGACACACTGTTGCATAACTTAAGCATAGGGGGAAGTGTATCTGTTGAGCGGTAGCCCATCATAGGGTTGATTGCTACCCTATTTGTAATGGAAATGTTGATCTCTTGTCAAATCAGATAATTAATTTAGTGTTAAATGTGAAAATCGTGATCTGAATCACTGTTCGAGGGAAATGTCCCCAAAGGGATTGTATGGGAATTGTAATAAGAATGTGATCCTCCTATACTGCCGCCAGGTCTCCGGATTACCCTGAAGTAGGAGCACCCAGCGTTATAACTACGCGCCGTTTAAGCACAGTGGAAGTCGATGTTTGAGCGCGTGACGTGTAAGGGTTTTGGCTCTTAACGCTGTCTGATCCCCACCCAGGCCCGGAGGAAGGAAAATAATAAGAGCTGTGTGGGCAAAACCGTGAAAAAACAAAGACCTGTCAACCTGGATCTGCAAACGATCCGGTTTCCCGTAACTGCGATAGCGTCCATCTTACACCGAGTCTCTGGCGTAATTACCTTCGTTGCCGTGGGCATTCTTCTCTGGCTGTTGGGCTTGTCTCTCTCTTCTCAAGAGGGCTTCCTGCACGCCGCCTCCATCATGAATAGCTTCTTCGTGAAATTTATCTTCTGGGGGATCCTCACTGCGCTGGCCTATCACATTTGCGGTGGCATTCGTCACTTGTTAATGGATTTTGGCTATATCGAAGAGAGTTTAGCCGCAGGTACCCGTTCTGCCCAAGTGGCGTTCGGTCTGACCGTCGTGCTGTCAATTCTGGCTGGAGTCCTCGTATGGTAAGCAACGTTTCTGCATTAGGGCGTAACGGCGTGCACGATTGGTTGTTGCTGCGTGCTTCCGCGATCATCATTACCCTGTACGTTCTGTATATCTTGGGCTTTGTCGTCACCGCTCCGGATATCACCTATGAAATATGGCGCGGTTTCTTCGCCTCCTCTATTACGAAAGTATTCACCTTGCTGACGTTGCTGTCGATCCTGGTTCACGCCTGGGTTGGGATGTGGCAGGTGCTGACGGACTATATCAAGCCACTGGCATTACGCCTGGTGCTGCAACTGGCGATCGTCGTCGCGTTGCTGGTCTATTTACTGTACGGAACAATCGTAGTGTGGGGTGCTTAAATGAAACTGCCAGTCAGAGAGTTTGATGCAGTTGTTATCGGTGCGGGTGGCGCAGGTATGCGTGCCGCATTGCAGATTTCCCAAGCGGGCTCAACTTGTGCCCTGCTGTCTAAAGTATTCCCGACCCGTTCCCATACCGTGTCTGCACAAGGTGGCATCACCGTAGCCTTGGGCAACAATCACGAAGATAACTGGGAGTGGCACATGTACGATACGGTGAAAGGTTCCGACTACATCGGTGACCAAGATGCCATCGAGTACATGTGTAAAACCGGCCCGGAAGCGATTCTGGAGCTGGAACACATGGGCCTGCCGTTTTCCCGTCTGGATGATGGCCGTATTTATCAGCGCCCATTCGGTGGTCAGTCACTGAATTTCGGTGGCGAACAGGCAGCACGTACCGCAGCAGCTGCGGACCGTACCGGCCACGCCTTGCTGCATACCCTGTATCAGCAGAACCTGAAGAACCATACCACCATCTTCTCTGAGTGGTATGCGCTGGATCTGGTGAAAAACCAGGATGGTGCGGTGGTTGGTACTACCGCTATCTGCATCGAAACCGGTGAAGTGGTGTATTTCAAAGCCAAAGCGACCATATTGGCTACCGGCGGCGCGGGCCGTATTTATCAGTCAACCACCAATGCGCACATCAACACCGGTGACGGTGTCGGTATGGCATTGCGTGCTGGCGTGCCTGTACAGGATATGGAAATGTGGCAGTTCCATCCGACCGGTATCGCCGGTGCGGGTGTCCTGGTGACGGAAGGTTGTCGCGGCGAAGGCGGCTATCTGCTGAACAAGCATGGCGAGCGTTTCATGGAGCGCTATGCGCCTAACGCCAAAGATCTGGCTGGCCGCGATGTGGTCGCCCGTTCAATCATGATTGAGATCCGCGAAGGCCGTGGCTGCGATGGTCCATGGGGCCCACATGCCAAACTGAAATTGGATCACTTGGGCAAAGAGGTGCTGGAATCTCGTCTGCCGGGTATTTTGGAACTGTCTCGTACCTTTGCTCACGTCGATCCGGTGAAAGAGCCGATCCCGGTTATCCCAACCTGTCACTATATGATGGGCGGCATTCCGACCAAAGTGACCGGCCAGGCATTAACCGTGAACGAAAAAGGCGAAGACGTAGTCATTCCAGGGCTGTTCGCTGTCGGTGAAATTGCCTGCGTATCGGTACATGGGGCTAACCGTCTGGGCGGCAACTCGCTGCTGGATCTGGTGGTGTTTGGCCGTGCTGCTGGCATGCATTTGCAAGAGTCACTGATAGAGCAGGGTGAAAGCCGTGACGCCAGCGATTCTGACGTAGAAGCTTCGTTGGAACGCCTAAACCGCTGGAATAGCACCCGTTCAGGTGAAGACCCGGTTGAAATCCGTAAAGCACTGCAATCCTGCATGCAGAACAACTTCTCGGTGTTCCGTGAAGGCGATGCAATGGCCAAAGGGCTGGAAGAACTGAAGGTAATCCGTGAACGTTTGAAGAATGCACGTCTGGATGATACCTCCAGCGAATTCAACACCCAGCGTATCGAATGCCTGGAGTTGGATAACCTGATGGAGACTGCGTATTCCACCGCCGTGTCGGCCAACTTCCGCACTGAGAGCCGTGGCGCACACAGCCGCTTCGACTTCCCGGATCGTGATGATGCCAACTGGCTGTGCCATTCGCTGTATCTGCCGCAATCGGAAAGCATGACGCGTCGTGAAGTGAATATGCAGCCGAAACTGCGTGCGGCATTCCCGCCGAAAGTGCGTTCTTACTAATTGCGGAGCCTGATTGATGAAACTCGAATTTTCTATCTATCGCTATAATCCGGATGTCGACGACGCCCCGCATATGCAGGATTACACCCTGGAAGCGGAAGAAGGCCGAGACATGATGCTGTTGGATGCGTTAATCCAACTGAAGGAAAAAGATCCGACCCTGTCGTTCCGCCGCTCCTGCCGTGAAGGGGTATGCGGTTCAGACGGTATCAACATGAACGGTAAAAATGGCCTGGCCTGTATCACGCCGATCTCGTCGCTGCGCAAAGGCAACAACAAGATTGTGATCCGCCCATTGCCAGGGTTACCGGTAGTGCGCGATCTGGTGGTGGATATGGGGCAGTTCTATGCCCAATATGAAAAAATTAAGCCGTTCTTATTGAACGATGGTAAGAATCCCCCGGCGCGCGAGCACCTGCAGTCGCCAGATCAGCGGGCTAAACTGGATGGTTTGTACGAATGTATCCTGTGCGCCTGTTGCTCAACCTCTTGCCCATCATTCTGGTGGAACCCTGACAAGTTTGTTGGCCCGGCAGGTCTGTTGGCAGCGTACCGCTTCCTGATCGACAGCCGTGATACGGAAACTGAAGCACGTTTGGATGATCTGAACGACGCTTTCAGTGTTTTCCGCTGCCATAGCATTATGAATTGTGTCAGTGTATGCCCTAAGAGCTTGAATCCGACGCGTGCAATTGGCCATATTAAGTCTATGCTGCTGCAACGCGGCGCATAAACGGAATGAGATGCTGCGCCGGGCACTTTTCCGGCGCACATTCTAAGAGAGGGAGCCTCTAAAAACTGATGCGTGATTGTCGTTTTAGGCAGTCAGGCTAGTCCCGCCGGTTTTTAGAGGTTCCTTGAAAGGGGCCGCAAGGTCCAAAACAGAACGTGCATTTAAGCTGTATCAGGTTATAAGCACGTCGAGTGAACCGTTTTTACGGCAAACCGTACCATCACGGTAATTATGTTAACCACGGCGAAAACTGAAGCTTTAAAAGCTTAAGGGATCATAATGCAGAACGGCGCAATGAAGGCCTGGCTGGATTCCTCCTATCTGGCGGGCGCGAACCAGTCCTACATAGAGCAGCTCTATGAAGACTTTTTAACCGATCCGAGTTCCGTTGAAGATAGCTGGCGTTCCATTTTTCAACAGCTACCAACCACGGGTGTTAAACCCGATCAGCTCCACTCCCAAACGCGAGATTACTTCCGCCGCCTGGCGAAAGATTCTGCACGTTACAACACCACCATTAACGATCCTGAAACCGATGCCAAACAGGTCAAGGTATTGCAACTGATCAACGCCTTCCGTTTCCGCGGGCATCAGCATGCGAACCTCGATCCACTCGGCCTGTGGAAACAGGAACGTGTTCCCGATCTTGGTCTTGCCTATCACAACCTGAGTGAAGCCGACTTCCAGGAAACCTTCAACGTGGGTTCTTTTGCCATTGGTAAAGAAACCATGAAGTTAGGCGATCTGTATAGCGCGCTGAAGCAGACTTATTGTGGTTCTATCGGTGCAGAGTATATGCACATTACCAATACCGAAGAAAAACGCTGGATCCAGCAGCGCATTGAATCGGTAGTGGGGCAGGCCAGTTTCACCATAGACGAGAAGCGCCGCTTCTTGAACGAACTGACGGCAGCCGAAGGGCTGGAACGTTATCTCGGTGCTAAATTCCCAGGGGCGAAACGCTTCTCGCTGGAAGGTGGCGATGCATTGGTGCCAATGCTGAAAGAGATGATTCGTCATGCAGGTAAAAACGGTACCCGTGAAGTGGTGCTGGGCATGGCCCACCGTGGCCGTCTGAACGTGCTGATCAACGTGCTGGGTAAAAAACCCGCCGATCTGTTCGACGAGTTTGCCGGTAAGCATAAAGAACATCTGGGCACCGGTGACGTGAAATATCACCAAGGCTTCTCTTCTGATGTTGAAACGGAAGGCGGCATGGTTCACTTGGCGCTGGCATTCAACCCATCACATCTGGAGATAGTCAGCCCGGTAGTGATGGGCTCTGTGCGTGCCCGTCGCGATCGTCTGGACGAAGCGCGCAGCAATATGGTGCTGCCAATCACCATTCACGGTGATGCTGCTATTACCGGCCAGGGTGTAGTTCAGGAAACCCTGAACATGTCTCAGGCACGTGGCTATGAAGTCGGTGGTACGGTACGTATCGTCATTAACAACCAGGTTGGTTTCACTACTTCCAATCCGTTGGATGCACGTTCCACCCAATACTGTACTGACATTGCCAAGATGGTACAGGCACCGATCTTCCATGTGAATGCTGACGATCCAGAAGCCGTGGCGTTTGTTACCCGCCTGGCGTTGGATTTCCGTAACACCTTTAAACGTGACGTTATGATCGATTTGGTCTGTTACCGTCGCCATGGGCATAACGAGGCCGATGAGCCAAGTGCAACCCAGCCGGTGATGTACCAGAAGATCAAAAAACACCCTACGCCACGCAAGATTTACGCTGACGTTCTGACTAGCCAGAACATTGCCAGCCTGGAAGATGCCACGGAAATGGTCAACCTGTATCGCGATGCTCTCGATCGTGGTGATTGTGTGGTTGAAGAATGGCGTCCGATGAACCTGCACTCCTTTACCTGGTCACCGTATCTGAACCATGAGTGGGACGAAGAGTACCCAAGCAAGGTTGATATGAAGCGCCTGCAGGAACTGGCACGTCGTATCAGTACCGTACCTGAAGCGATTGAGATGCAGTCACGCGTAGCGAAAATCTACGGTGATCGTGCCGAGATGGCTGCGGGTAATAAAGCATTCGACTGGGGCGCGGCTGAAACGCTGGCTTATGCCACGATGGCAGACGAAGGCATCCCAATCCGTATCTCTGGTGAAGATGCGGGGCGTGGCACCTTCTTCCATCGCCATGCTGTGGTGCACAACCAGAAAAATGGTTCAGTTTATGTTCCATTGGCTAACATTCATAGCGGGCAGGGTGAGTTCAAAGTTTGGGACTCCGTACTGTCTGAAGAAGCCGTTTTGGCGTTCGAATACGGTTATGCCACTGCTGAGCCACGTACTCTGACCATCTGGGAAGCACAATTCGGCGACTTCGCCAACGGTGCGCAGGTGGTAATCGACCAGTTCATCAGTTCTGGTGAGCAGAAATGGGGTCGGATGTGTGGCCTGGTGATGCTATTACCACACGGTTACGAAGGCCAAGGGCCAGAGCACTCCTCTGCGCGCCTGGAGCGTTATTTGCAACTGTGTGCCGAGCAGAATATGCAGGTATGTATCCCGTCCACGCCTGCACAGGTTTACCATATGCTGCGTCGTCAGGCGTTGCGTGGTATGCGCCGTCCGTTGGTGGTGATGTCACCTAAGTCTCTGCTGCGTCATCCGCTGGCGACTTCTTCTCTTGAGGAACTGGCGAACGGCACTTTCCAACCGGCTATCGGTGAAATCGACGAGCTGGATCCGCAGGCGGTGAAACGCGTAGTACTGTGTTCCGGTAAAGTTTATTACGATCTGCTGGAACAGCGCCGCAAGAATGACCAGAAAGACGTCGCGATCGTCCGTATTGAGCAGCTGTATCCATTCCCGCATCAGGCAGTTCAGGCGGTGCTGGAGCAGTATGCCCATGTGCATGATTTCGTCTGGTGTCAGGAAGAGCCGCTGAACCAGGGCGCTTGGTATTGCAGCCAGCATAACTTCCGTGAAGTGATCCCATTTGGGGCTTCTTTGCGTTACGCCGGACGTCCGGCCTCTGCCTCTCCGGCGGTTGGCTATCTGTCCGTACACCAGAAGCAGCAGCAGGCTCTGGTGAATGACGCGTTGAATATTGATTAGTATCCCTAGATTTCAGGGTGTAGCAAGGCGGTAACTGAATGACTCCCCAGGCGCTTCGAATATAAGTGGCTGGGGAGAGAACAGCCAACCCCGCGACAGCTTGAAAGACGAAGGGTAAAAACTTAAGGGAAAGCTTAATGAGTAGCGTAGATATTCTGGTTCCTGACCTTCCTGAATCGGTTGCTGATGCGGCCGTGGCCACTTGGCATAAAAAACCAGGTGATGTGGTAAACCGTGATGAAGTTCTGGTTGAGATCGAAACCGACAAAGTGGTGTTGGAAGTACCAGCCAGCGAAGCGGGGATCCTCGATGCGATTCTGGAAGATGAGGGCGCAACCGTAACCTCCCGCCAGATAATCGGCCGTATCCGCCCGGGCGATAGCTCTGGTAAACCGACCGAAGAGAAAACGCAGAGCAAAGAAGCTACCCCGGCACAGCGCGCCACCGCTAGCCTGGAAGAAGAAAACAACGACACACTCAGCCCGGCGATCCGCCGCCTGATTGCTGAGCATGAGCTTGATGCTGCGGCGATCAAAGGCAGTGGTGTGGGTGGCCGTATCACTCGTGAAGACGTGGAAGCACATCTGGCTGGTAGCAAGAAAGCAGATAAACCTGCTGCTGTTTCTGCGCCAGACGCTGCACCGCAGCCTGCTCTGAGCAGCCGCAGTGAGAAACGTGTGCCGATGACTCGCCTGCGTAAACGTGTGGCCGAGCGCCTGTTGGAAGCGAAGAACAGCACCGCAATGCTGACCACCTTCAACGAAATCAACATGCAGCCGATCATGGATCTGCGTAAGCAATACGGCGAAGCTTTCGAAAAACGCCATGGTGTACGCTTGGGCTTCATGTCCTTCTACATCAAAGCGGTAGTCGAGGCTCTTAAACGCTTCCCTGAAGTGAATGCTTCTATCGATGGTACCGATGTGGTTTACCACAACTACTTCGACATCAGCATCGCGGTATCTACCCCACGTGGTCTGGTGACTCCAGTGCTGCGTGATGTTGACACCATGAGCATGGCGGACATCGAGAAGAGAATCAAAGAGCTGGCGGTCAAAGGCCGTGACGGTAAATTGACGGTGGAAGAGCTGACCGGCGGTAACTTTACCATTACCAACGGTGGCGTATTTGGTTCACTGATGTCTACCCCGATCATCAACCCACCGCAGAGCGCCATCTTGGGCATGCACGCCATCAAAGATCGCCCGATGGCGGTTAATGGTCAGGTTGTGATTCAGCCGATGATGTATCTGGCACTGTCTTACGATCACCGCTTGATCGATGGCCGCGAGTCCGTGGGTTATCTGGTGACGGTCAAAGAGATGCTGGAAGATCCTGCTCGCCTGCTGTTAGACGTTTAATTCCTGCTAGGGTGCGGTAATTACCGCACCCACACTCTGTGCTATGTGGCCTGCGCTTAGATCGCTTGAAGATGACAGGCTAAAACTTTTCAGACCTGAATGGATAGAACATCATGAATTTACACGAATATCAGGCAAAACAACTGTTTGCTCGGTATGGTATGCCGGCACCAACCGGTTATGCCTGTACCACACCGCGTGAAGCAGAAGAAGCCGCATCTAAAATCGGCTCCGGCCCGTGGGTGGTGAAATGTCAGGTTCATGCTGGCGGCCGCGGTAAAGCTGGCGGCGTTAAAGTTGTTAACAGCAAAGAAGACATTCGTGCTTTTGCTGAAGCCTGGTTGGGCAAGCGTCTGGTGACTTACCAGACGGATGCGCTGGGTCAGCCGGTTCACCAGATCCTGGTGGAAGCGGCAACTGACATCGACAAAGAATTGTATCTGGGTGCCGTGGTTGATCGCGCAAGCCGTCGCGTAGTGTTCATGGCTTCTACTGAAGGTGGTGTTGAGATTGAGAAAGTTGCGGAAGAAACGCCGGAACTGATCCACAAAATGACCATCGATCCACTGGCCGGGCCACAGCCTTACCAAGGCCGTGAACTGGCGTTCAAACTGGGTCTGACCGGTAAGCAAGTCAGCCAGTTCGCCAAGATCTTCATGGGATTGGCAACACTGTTTCTGGAGCGCGATCTGGCGATGGTTGAGATTAACCCGCTGGTGATCACCAAGCAGGGTGATTTGATCTGCCTGGATGGCAAACTGGGCGCTGATGGTAATGCGTTGTTCCGCCAGCCTGAACTGCGTGAAATGCGCGATCCTTCTCAGGAAGATGAGCGTGAGTCCCGTGCGGCTCAGTGGGAGCTTAACTATGTTGCCCTCGACGGTAACATCGGTTGCATGGTGAACGGTGCCGGTTTGGCCATGGGTACCATGGACATCGTAAAACTGCACGGTGGTGAACCAGCCAACTTCCTGGACGTGGGCGGTGGTGCGACCAAAGAGCGCGTAACCGAAGCGTTTAAAATCATTCTGTCTGACGACAAAGTGAAAGCGGTTCTGGTTAACATTTTCGGTGGTATCGTGCGTTGCGACCTGATCGCCGACGGTATCATTGGTGCCGTTGCTGAAGTCGGGGTTAACGTCCCGGTAGTGGTGCGTCTGGAAGGGAACAACGCCGAACTGGGCGCCAAGAAACTGGCGGACAGCGGTTTGAATATCATTGCTGCGACCAGCCTGACTGATGCGGCTCAGCAAGTTGTTGCGGCAGTGGAGGGTAAATAATGTCCATTTTAATTGATAAGAACACCAAAGTCATTTGCCAGGGTTTCACTGGTAGCCAAGGGTCCTTCCACTCCGAACAGGCTATCGCTTATGGCACTAAAATGGTCGGCGGTGTGACGCCGGGTAAAGGCGGTACCGTACATCTGGGTCTGCCGGTGTTCAACACCGTGCGTGAAGCGGTTGAAGCGACCGGTGCAACTGCCTCGGTGATCTATGTTCCAGCTCCGTTCTGCAAAGATTCCATTCTGGAAGCGATCGAGGCAGGCATTAAGCTGATCATCACCATTACTGAAGGTATCCCAACGCTGGATATGCTGACGGTGAAAGTGAAGCTGGATGAAGCTGGTGTACGCATGATCGGCCCTAACTGCCCAGGTGTGATCACCCCGGGCGCATGCAAAATCGGTATCATGCCGGGCCATATCCATCTGCCAGGCAAAGTGGGTATCGTTTCCCGCTCAGGCACACTGACCTATGAAGCGGTGAAGCAAACTACTGATGCGGGTCTGGGCCAATCAACCTGCGTAGGTATTGGTGGTGACCCGATCCCAGGTTCCAACTTTATCGACATTCTGAAGATGTTCCAGCAAGATCCGCAGACTGAAGCGATTGTGATGATCGGCGAGATCGGCGGTAGCGCTGAAGAAGAAGCGGCTGCTTATATCAAAGATCACGTGACCAAGCCGGTTGTCGGTTACATCGCCGGTGTTACCGCGCCTAAAGGCAAGCGTATGGGCCATGCGGGAGCCATCATTGCTGGCGGTAAAGGTACTGCGGATGAGAAGTTCGCGGCGCTGGAAGCGGCAGGGGTCAAAACCGTGCGCAGCCTGGCTGACATCGGTGACGCAGTGAAAGCCGTATTGAATCGCTGATATTTCACGATAAGAATAGTATCTCGACATGTTTGGCCACCCTTTTGGGTGGCTTTTTTATCCCTTGAATTATCGCTCACAACGCACCCAACAATGAGGTTCTTGACGTTAATCGGGGGCTTTTCTGTCGCCAAAACTATGTATTTGCGGGATTTGCGATCCACCTCTCAACATAGTCTCAGATTAATTAACCTGAAGCTGATTTGTGAGTTAACTCACTGCAATTATTTATTGGAAATAAAAAGTTAATATATTTCGAATGAAAATCTTCACTTAATACAATCGTGGTTATTTTAAATTACATTTATTTAACACAAAAATATCAATAAAAAACAATTAAACTATTATGCAACATGCTTCCAGGAAAATTACGCGAAAACATGTGATAGAACCTGGAAATAATATGCAGATAGGCTTAAATTGTTCTAGATCAAAATAAGCTGAAATACCTCTTTTGGCTTCTTTTTGACCTGTCGCCAAAAGTCTAAGCCACGTCACGTAAAAACCTATTTATTGTATGGGATTTGGCGAGTATCATGCCATTGTGTAATTAGGGATGGTTGATCTTGTTGCATTTGTTACCCGCTGTCGGTTTTCATAGGTGCATTTTGCTACCGGCTACTGTGGTCAGGCTGTGAATGTGCGATTGAAAGCAGAGGGGCTGGATCAAATTTGTTGTTTTTAAGGGCATTCACTGCGGGGCGTTACCGGTTACTCTTTACGGAGTCGTACCGATAGCCGCAAGTCGGAGTCTTCCTGCCAGGAGCAAGGAGTCAAGATGTTTGATATTGTCGAACTGTCGCGCTTACAGTTTGCCTTAACGGCGATGTACCATTTTCTATTTGTTCCATTAACGCTTGGTATGGCGTTTTTGTTAGCAATTATGGAAACGGTATATGTGCTGTCTGGCAAACAAATTTATAAAGATATGACCAAATTCTGGGGCAAGTTATTTGCAATTAACTTTGCTCTGGGTGTGGCCACTGGTTTGACCATGGAGTTCCAGTTCGGGACTAACTGGTCATACTTCTCTCACTACGTCGGTGATATCTTCGGGGCCCCGCTGGCCATCGAAGGTCTGATGGCGTTCTTCCTGGAATCAACGCTGGTCGGCCTGTTCTTCTTCGGCTGGGATCGTCTAAGCAAAGTACAGCACCTGACGGTAACCTGGTTTGTGGCTCTTGGTTCAAACCTGTCCGCTCTGTGGATCCTGGTTGCCAACGGCTGGATGCAGAACCCGATTGCTTCTGATTTCAACTTCGAAACCATGCGTATGGAGATGGTCAGCTTCTCCCAACTGGTACTCAACCCGGTTGCACAGGTGAAGTTTGTTCACACCGTGGCTTCAGGTTACACCACGGGTGCCATGTTCATTCTGGGGATCAGCTCTTACTATCTGCTGAAAGGTCGCGATATTGCGTTTGCTAAACGCTCCTTTGCCATTGCTGCCAGCTTTGGTATGGCTGCGATCCTTTCCGTTATCGTACTGGGTGATGAATCTGGCTACGAAATGGGTGACGTGCAGAGAACCAAACTGGCTGCTATCGAAGCCGAATGGGATACTCAACCGGCACCGGCGGCATTTACTCTGTTCGGTATTCCGAATCAGGAGCGAATGGAAAACTCCTTTGCTATTCAGATCCCATGGGCGCTCGGCCTGATTGCTACCCGTTCCATTGATACCCCGGTTATCGGTTTGCGGGATTTGATGGTTCAGCACCAGGTTCGTATCCGTAACGGTATGAAGGCATACCAGTTGCTGGAAAGCCTGCGTAGTGGCAATACCGATCCGGCTGTACGTGCTGAATTCAATAACATCAAGCAGGACTTGGGTTATGGTCTGTTGCTGAAGCGTTATACCGAAAACGTTACCGACGCGACAGAAGCGCAGATCCAGCAGGCAACCAACGATTCAATTCCACGTGTTGCTCCGCTGTATTTCGCCTTCCGTATCATGGTGGCCTGTGGCGTGATCATGCTGTTCATTATCGGCATGTCGTTCTGGAGCGTATTGCGTGGCCGTATCGGTGAGAAGAAATGGCTGCATCGCGCAGCGCTGTACGGCATTCCATTACCTTGGATTGCAGTAGAAGCAGGCTGGTTCGTGGCAGAGTATGGTCGTCAGCCGTGGGCGATAGGTGAGGTACTGCCAACCGCAGTCGCCACCTCTTCGTTGACCGTAGGCGATATACTGTTCTCGATGGGGCTGATTTGCGGCTTGTACACCCTGTTCCTGGTGGCTGAAATGTACCTGATGTTCAAGTTTGCGCGTCTGGGTCCAAGTAGCCTGAAAACTGGCCGCTATCATTTTGAACAACCGACTGCCACCGTGCAGGAAGCGCGCTAAACAGGAGTCCACTTATGTTTGATTATGAAGTACTACGATTTATCTGGTGGGTTCTGGTTGGCGTATTGCTGATCGGCTTCGCAGTCACGGATGGTTTTGACATGGGCGTCGGTATCCTGATGCCTGTCATCACCAAAAACGATACTGAACGCCGGATAATGATCAACTCCATTGCCCCGCATTGGGATGGTAACCAGGTGTGGCTGATCACCGCCGGGGGCGCGCTGTTTGCCGCTTGGCCGATGGTTTACGCCGCTGCGTTCTCGGGCTTTTATATAGCCATGATCCTGGTGTTGGCTGCGTTGTTCTTCCGCCCGGTCGGTTTTGACTACCGTTCGAAGCTGGAAAACAGCCGCTGGCGTAATATGTGGGACTGGGGCATCTTTATTGGCAGTTTCGTGCCTGCCGTGGTATTCGGTGTGGCGTTCGGTAACCTGCTGCAAGGGGTTCCGTTCCACGTTAACGAATATCTGCGCCTGTTCTACACTGGCAACTTCTTCCAACTGCTTAACCCGTTCGCGCTGTTGGCTGGGATTGTCAGCCTGACGATGCTGGTAAGCCAAGGTGCAACCTATCTGCAGATGCGTACCACGGGTGAACTCCACCTGCGTTCACGTGCTGCGGCACAGATTGCGACTCTGGTGATGGCAGTCTGCTTCTTGCTGGCCGGTGTATGGCTGGTGAAAGGTATTGATGGCTTTGTGGTGACCTCAGTTCTGGATACTGCGGCGGAATCCAACCCGTTGCGTAAAGAAGTGGCTCATCAGGCAGGTGCCTGGCTGATCAACTACAACAAGTATCCGATTCTGTGGGCGTTACCGGCGCTTGGCGTGGTCTTGCCATTGTTCACCATCCTGTTCTCCCGTTTGGAGAAAGGGGCTATGGCATTCCTGACTTCATCGCTGACAATTGCTTGTGTGATCTTGACGGCCGGGGTAACCATGTTCCCATTCGTTATGCCTTCGAGCACTATGCCTAACGTCAGCCTGACTATGTGGGATGCGACTTCCAGTCTGCTGACGTTGAAAGTGATGACCATTGTGGCGATTATCTTCGTGCCAATTGTTCTGGCGTACACCTGCTGGTCGTACTACAAAATGTTTGGGCGCTTGGATAAGAAGTTCATCGAAAACAACAAGCATTCACTGTACTAAGCAAAAGGAGCTAACCCATGTGGTATTTTGCCTGGATCCTCGGAACGCTTCTTGCCTGTGCCTTCGGTATCATTACGGCCCTGGCGCTTGAGCACATTGAAGATTCGCAAGCACAGCAAGACAGTAAGTAATGAGTTTATCGCTCACTGATAAGCTGTACGCTATCACTGACAAGGGCCCGATTCGGGCCCTTTCATTGGTGCTGGCGTTGATTTTAGCGGGATGTATATTCTGGGATCCTAGCCGTTTTGCGGCGCGCACCAGTTCGTTGGAGATTTGGCAGGGTATCTTGCTGATATGGGCGGTGTGTGCGGGCATGGTTCACGGCGTCGGTTTCCGGCCTCAGAAGATGTTCTGGCGTGCATTTTTTGCGCCATTACCTGCAATTGTGATCCTGGCCGCAGGATTACTTTACGTTTCTTTATAATCTGCAGCATATCCGCTTGTTATGGGTCATTCAGGCCCATAATTATTTTCATTCCCATCCTGTAACCCATTCCCAACCCGATCTGTCTTGCGTATAGTAGCAACGTTAAATTGCATTGGCTTGGAAGTATCGTGAGTAATACGTTGTTTCGATGGCCGGTTCGTGTCTATTACGAAGACACCGATGCCGGCGGTGTGGTTTACCATGCCCGCTACGTCGCCTTTTACGAAAGAGCGCGCACAGAGATGCTGCGTCAGCATAACTTTCATCAACAGCAGCTGCTCAGTGAACATGTCGCTTTTGCTGTCCGGCGCATGACGGTAGATTATCTGTTACCAGCTCGTCTCGATGATCTGCTGGAAGTACAGAGTGAAATCACCTCAATGCGTGGGGCCTCTCTCACGTTTGCTCAACGCATTGTCAATTCTGACGGTACTCTTTTGAGTCAGGCCGATGTGTTGATTGCATGCATTGATCCACACCAAATGAAGCCGATAGCGCTTCCTAAGTCTATTGTCGCGGAGTTTAAGCAGTGACTGACATGAACATCCTAGATTTATTCTTGAAGGCAAGCCTGCTGGTTAAGCTTATCATGTTGATTCTGATAGGCTTCTCAGTTGCCTCTTGGGCTATTATCATCCAGCGTACCCGCATTTTGAATGCGGCCACGCGGGATGCCGAAGCCTTCGAAGACAAGTTCTGGTCCGGTATTGAGCTTTCCCGTTTGTATCAGGAAAGCCAGGCGCGCCGCGATAGCCTGATGGGCTCGGAACAAATTTTCCATTCTGGTTTTAAAGAGTTTGCCCGTTTGCACCGTGCTAACAGTCACGCACCGGAGTCGGTGATCGAAGGAGCGTCACGTGCGATGCGTATTTCGATGAATCGCGAACTGGAAACTCTGGAAACTCACATTCCTTTCCTCGGCACTGTCGGTTCCATCAGCCCGTATATCGGCCTGTTTGGTACCGTGTGGGGGATTATGCATGCCTTTATTGCCTTGGGCGCAGTCAAACAAGCCACGTTGCAGATGGTGGCGCCGGGTATCGCTGAAGCGTTGATCGCCACCGCGATTGGCCTGTTTGCCGCGATCCCTGCCGTTATGGCTTACAACCGCCTCAACCAGCGTGTTAACAAGCTTGAGCAGAATTACGACAACTTTATGGAAGAGTTCACCGCTATTCTGCATCGTCAGGCCTTCTCCAGCGACAGCAAATAAGTAGGAGGTAGCATGGCGAAAGTTCGTGGTCGTAACCGTCGTGAGCTGAAGTCGGAAATCAATATTGTTCCGCTGTTGGACGTGCTTTTGGTGTTGTTACTGATTTTTATGGCAACCGCACCGATTATCACCCAAAGCGTTGAGGTTGATTTGCCTGACGCCACGGACTCCAAAACGGTGTCCAGCGACGATAATCCGCCGGTGATTCTAGAAGTCTCCGGCGTGGGCCAGTACACCTTGGTGGTGGATCATAATCGCATGGAACTGTTGCCGCCTGAACAGGTTGCGGCTGAAGCGCGGTCGCGTTTGGCGGCGAATCCGAAGACGGTCTTCTTGATCGGTGGGGCAAAGGAAGTACCCTATGATGAGATTATCAAGGCATTGAATATTCTCCATCAGGCGGGCGTAGCTTCCGTGGGGCTGATGACCCAGCCAATCTGACCGTAAGGTGAGAGGCAACCCGGTTTCTGCCGATGGGGCAGAAACCCCGTTTAAGCACCAGTTTTTGGGACTCTATTTTGGTAAAGGCAACTGAGCAAAACGATAAGCTGAACCGCGCCGTTATTGTTTCGGTGGTTCTGCACATCATATTGATTGCCCTGTTGATTTGGGGATCGCTGCAAGAGAACGCCGAAATGAGTGCTGGCGGTGGCGGCGACGGTTCCGTCGTCGGTGCAGTGATGGTCGATCCTGGGGCGGTGGTGGAGCAGTACAATCGCCAGCAGCAGCAGAGCAGCGATGCACAACGTGCCGAAAAGCAACGTCAGAAGAAGGCGGAGCAACAGGCAGAAGAACTGCAGCAGAAACAGGCTGCGGAACAACAGCGCTTGAAAGAGCTTGAACAGGCACGCTTGGCTGCGCAGGAAAAAGCGGCGCAGGATGCCAAAGCGCAGTCAGAACAGCAGAAGAAAGCAGCCGAACAGCAACAACAGGCGGCTGAGCAGCAGAAAGCGGCTGAAGTTGCAGCGGCTAAGGCTAAAGAACAACAGAAAGCGGCTGAACAAGCTGCGGCAAAAGCCAAAGCCGAGGCAGATAAAATAGCCAAGGCCCAGGCAGACGCACAGAAGAAAGCAGAAGCGGAAGCCAAGAAAGAAGCTGCCGCCGCCGCGGCCGCTAAGAAGCAGGCGGAAGAGGCGAAGAAAGAGGCTGCCGCCGCAGCTGAACAGAAAGCGGCTGAAGCCGCCGAGAAAAAAGCTGCTGCTGATGCCGAGAAGAAAGCGGCAGCAGAGGAAGCGAAAAAAGCCGCTGCTGCTGAGAAGGCGGCTGAAGCCAAGAAAGCGGCAGATGCCAAGAAGAAGGCAGCGGCAGAGGCGGCTAAGCAGTCTGCTGACGTGGACAACTTGTTTGGTGATTTGGCGGATGGTAAAAACGCGCCGAAAGGTGGCGGTGCCAAAGCAAAAGGCGACGGCAAACCAGCAGGGCAGGGTAATGCCAAAACTGCGGGGGCAAGTGGTGCAGATTTGGACAGCTATGGTAGCCAGATACAGAATGCCGTAAAGAATAAATTCTATGATTGGGCTTCATATAAGGGGCGTACCTGTACATTGAGAATCAATCTAGCTCCTGATGGCTTAGTGATTGATGCAAAAATTGAGGGGGGTGATCCAGCACTTTGCCAAGCAGCTTTAGTGGCAGCTCGGCAGGCGAAAATACCTAAGCCGCCAAGTAAAGAAGTGTACGAGGCGTTTAAGAATGCACCCATTGACTTTAAACCTCAGTAACTATTTATCAGGACGTGTATGGAGCGTTTAAGAATGCTCCTCTTACATTTAAGCCACAGTAATGGTTGTTATAACTGAGTAAAACGCAAGGATGTACTAAGGTAACCAACAGGGATTTTTACCCATTGTTTCTCAGTTTGCAGTGTTGTTGGCTGAAAGTTCTGGATCCTTTGGGTAAACGTAGTTTTGTTTGCGTTGGTTTGTTAAAATTCTGCTAATTTATCGCGGGCATCCTGCCTGGATAAGGGAGATGAGATGAAGCAGGCATTTCGAGTAATGTTAGGTTTGTTAGTCCTGTGGGCATCCGTGCTGCACGCGGAAGTTCGCATTGAAATCACCCAAGGGGTCGACTCTGCTCGCCCGATTGGTGTGGTGCCATTTAAATGGGCGGGTCCAGGCACGCCTCCAGAAGATATTGGCCAGATTGTTGGCGCAGATTTACGCAACAGCGGCAAATTCAACCCTATTGATGTGGCACGTATGCCGCAGCAACCGAGCACTGCGTCTGAAGTGACGCCAGCGGCTTGGACTGCGTTGGGTATCGATGCTGTCGTTGTCGGTCAGGTGCAACCTGGCGCTGATGGCAGCTATCTGATCTCCTACCAACTGGTAGATACCTCAGGTTCTCCGGGCACCGTTCTGGCACAAAACCAGTATAAAGTGACCAAGCAATGGTTACGTTATTCTGCCCATACCGCCAGTGATGAAGTGTTTGAAAAGCTGACCGGTATCAAAGGTGCGTTCCGTACCCGTATCGCTTATGTGGTGCAGACCAACGGTGGGCAATTCCCGTATGAGGTGCGTGTATCAGACTATGATGGTTTTAATACGTTCGTAGTGCACCGCTCACCAGAGCCATTAATGTCACCAGCCTGGTCACCAGATGGTAGCAAACTGGCTTATGTGACCTTTGAAAGTGGCCGTTCAGCGCTGGTTATCCAGACTCTGGCTAACGGTGCTATCCAACAGGTCGCATCTTTCCCACGTCATAACGGTGCCCCTGCATTCTCACCAGACGGCAGCCGCCTGGCATTTGCTCTCTCCAAGAGCGGTAGCCTGCATCTGTATGTGATGAACCTGGGTTCTGGCCAGATCAGCCAGATCACCGATGGCCGCAGCAACAACACCGAACCTAGTTGGTTCCCTGATGGTCAATCTCTGGCGTATACCTCCGATCAGGGCGGGCGTCCTCAGATTTATAAAATCAGTGCAAGCGGCGGTGCTCCACAACGCCTGACTTGGGAAGGTGCTCAGAATCAGAACTCTGATGTGAGCCCGGATGGCAAGTTCCTGGTGATGGTGAGTTCCAACAGTGGTGCTCAGCATATCGCCAAACAAGATCTTACTTCGGGAGCGGTTCAAGTATTAACGAACACACAACTGGATGAAACACCAAGTATCGCACCAAACGGTACCATGGTGATCTATAGCTCCACGCAAGGTATGGGCTCCGTCCTGCAGTTGGTATCGACTGATGGGCGTTTCAAAGCGCGTCTTCCGGCAACCGATGGACAGGTCAAATCACCTGCCTGGTCGCCGTATCTGTGATGCATGTGTAAAATATGTATAGCAAACTATAAAAGGATCAAAGAAATGCAACTGAACAAAGTGCTGAAAGCTTTACTGCTGGCACTGCCAGTTCTGGCTGTGGCGGCCTGTAGTTCTAACAAAAGCGCAAACAACGACCAATCTGGTATGCTCGGCGCTGGCACGGGTACAGAAAATGGCAGCAGCAACCTGTCTTCTGAAGAACAAGCTCGTTTGCAGATGCAAGAACTGCAGAGGAACAACATTGTTTACTTCGGTCTGGACAAATACGACATCAGCTCTGAGTTCTCTCAGATGCTGGATGCGCACGCTGCATTCCTGCGTAGCAACCCGTCCTATAAAGTGACCGTTGAAGGCCACGCGGATGAGCGCGGCACGCCAGAGTACAACATCGCTCTGGGTGAGCGTCGTGCTAACGCAGTTAAAATGTACCTGCAAGGTAAAGGCGTTTCTGCTGACCAGATCTCTATCGTTTCTTACGGTAAAGAAAAACCAGCAGTACTGGGCCACGACGAAGCGGCTTGGGCTAAAAACCGTCGTGCCGTTCTGGTTTACTAAGAGAATCGCATGAACAGTAACTTCAGACGTCATCTGTTGGGTCTGTCGTTACTGGTTGGCGTAGCGGTCCCATGGGCCGCTACTGCCCAAGCGCCAATCAGTAATGTCGGCTCTGGCTCGGTCGAGGACCGTGTCACTTCTCTTGAGCGTATCAGTAATGCTCAGGGCCAGCTTTTAAACCAACTTCAACAACAACTCTCTGACAATCAACGTGATATTGATACTCTTCGTGGGCAGATCCAGGAAAGCCAATACCAGTTGAATCAGGTGGTTGAACGCCAGAAACAGATCTATCAGCAGATGGATAGTCTCAGCCAGGGTGGCGCACAGAATTCCACGGATGCAGCAGCAAGTGGTGCCACAGCAGCTGCGCCCGCTGACAGTGCCAGTACTGCACCTGCGGCTGCCACACCGGCGAGTACCGGTGATGAAAACAGCGACTACAATGCTGCTGTTTCATTAGCGCTGGAAAAAAAACAGTACGATCAGGCGATCTCCGCTTTCCAAGCTTTCATAAAGCAATACCCAAAGTCTACTTACCAACCTAATGCTAACTATTGGCTCGGTCAGTTGTTCTACAACAAGGGTAAGAAGGAAGATGCGGCTTACTATTATGCGGTGGTGGTGAAGAGTTTTCCCAAGTCACCCAAGTCACCGGACGCTATGTTTAAAGTTGGGGTGATCATGCAGGAAAAAGGCCAGGTTGATAAAGCCAAAGCCGTTTACCAGCAGGTGATCAAATCCTACCCAACCAGCGATGCGGCCAAGCAGGCAAAGAAACGCGCAGCCAGCCTGTAAATAAAAACTGAGCCCAGAACTTAGTCGTTTTGACCGATTTCTGGGCTCATTCGCGTGAAGAACAAGCAGTTGAACCTATTGCGCCAAAATTTAGGTTGCGCTGCCAAGATAAATTAGTAATATATGCCGCCGTTGCCAAGACATCTTGCAAGATGTTAAAGCAGCAAGGAAATTGGGTCGTTAGCTCCGTTAAGTAGAGCAGTTGACTTCAAATCAATTGGCCGCAGGTGCAAGCCAAGCATTAGCGAAAAAGCATCGCGTAAGCGATAGTAAGTAAAGCGATGTGAAGCTGAGTAATCCTGTTTGCCACTCCAGTTTTCTTCGATACGGATTTTCCATTCTGTATTAATCAGCAGTAAACCACGACAGTGGGTCGTTAGCTCAGTTGGTAGAGCAGTTGACTTTTAATCAATTGGTCGCAGGTTCGAATCCTGCACGACCCACCAATTCTTGATGAGTTGGTAAAAAGTGGAATCGTAAAGGATGAGAACCGTAAAGGTTCGAGTCGAGCGAAGCGAGACAACATCGCGCGAGCGATGGCCCGAAGGGCGAGGCGAAGCCGAGTAATCCTGCACGACCCACCAATTCTTAATGGATTGGAAGAAAAAGTTCTTCACGCGGTTCAGTAGTAAACCACAACAGTGGGTCGTTAGCTCAGTTGGTAGAGCAGTTGACTTTTAATCAATTGGTCGCAGGTTCGAATCCTGCACGACCCACCAATTCTTGATGAATTGGTAAAAAGTGGAATCGTAAAGGATGAGAACCGTAAAGGTTCGAGTCGAGCGAAAAAGAAATTCAGTAGTAAACCACAGCAATGGGTCGTTAGCTCAGTTGGTAGAGCAGTTGACTTTTAATCAATTGGTCGCAGGTTCGAATCCTGCACGACCCACCAATTCTTAATGAGTTGGTAAAGAGTGGAATCGTAAAGGATGAGAACCGTAAAGGTTCGAGCCGAGCGAAGCGAGACAACATCGCGCGAGCGATGGCCCGAAGGGCGAGGCGAAGCCGAGTAATCCTGCACGACCCACCAATTCTTAATGAGTTGGTAAAAAGTGGAATCGTAAAGGATGAGAACCGTAAAAGTTCGAGTCGAGCGAAAAAGAAATTCAGTAGTAAACCACAGCAGTGGGTGATTAGCTCAGTTGGTAGAGCATCTCCTTTACACGGAGGGGGTCGGCGGTTCGAGCCCGTCATCACCCACCACTTCTGCGGGTCGTTAGCTCAGTTGGTAGAGCAGTTGACTTTTAATCAATTGGTCGCAGGTTCGAATCCTGCACGACCCACCAAATACAGAAAAAAGCGCCTTTAGGCGCTTTTTTCGCACATGTATCTGACCTAATCTCAAGCGCTGATCTTACATAATGCACGATGTCGTGCGGGTGAGAACCTGCGTTCAGGTTCGAGCCGAGCGAAGCGAGACGACAACGCGCAGCGTTGCCCGTAGGGCGAGGCCGAAGGCCGAGTCAATCCTGTATGAACTCCACGGTGCTCAAATAAGTCTTCCTCACCATCAAGCCTAATGCTGGTCAGGTAAGCAAAAAGTCACATAATCATGTAACCAATGCAAAAGGTGAGGCCCCTTCCTCCTAACTGCCGTTTTATCGACTTAAATATTGTGTTTTACTCTCGA
The DNA here is from genome assembly GCF_057180605.1 of Serratia sp. HNCC26DJ206. Taxonomy (NCBI): domain Bacteria; kingdom Pseudomonadati; phylum Pseudomonadota; class Gammaproteobacteria; order Enterobacterales; family Yersiniaceae; genus Serratia; species Serratia sp. HNCC26DJ206. The sequence goes on along the minus strand of NZ_JBXUGP010000019.1, from coordinate 97,547 downwards.
AAAATTTCAATCCATTAAACAAAAATCGCTTTTAATTAAAAACATCAGCGACTTTTCACTTAATTTTAGGTATTTTGTTTAGTATACAAAACGAAGGTGTTTGTGGAAGGCAAAATGTTGCCTGATAAGCAGACGAACAGCCTAGCATAGAGACGACAGCGATGAGTGAAATGTTTGATGTCAACGCGGCGGTGTATCCCTTCCCGCCGAAGCCGGTGCCGTTGGACGTAGCCGAGAAGGCTTTCTATCGGCAGAAAATCAAAACCTTGCTCAAACAGCGTGATGCGGTAATGGTAGCCCATTACTATACCGATCCCGAGATCCAGGCACTGGCCGAAGAGACCGGCGGCTGTGTGGCTGATTCACTCGAGATGGCGCGTTTTGGCAGCAACCATCCGGCTTCAACCCTGTTGGTCGCCGGGGTGCGTTTTATGGGGGAAACCGCCAAGATCCTCAGCCCGGAAAAACAGGTACTGATGCCGACGCTGAACGCCGAATGCTCGCTCGATCTCGGTTGCCCAGAAGCGGAGTTTAACGCGTTTTGCGATAGCCATCCGGATCGGACCGTTGTGGTTTATGCCAACACCTCGGCAGCCGTAAAAGCGCGTGCTGATTGGGTGGTAACATCCAGTATTGCGGTTGAGCTGATAGAGCATCTCGACAGTTTAGGTGAGAAAATCATCTGGGCACCTGACCGCCATCTTGGCCACTATGTACAAAAGCAGACCGGCGCAGATATGCTGTGCTGGCAGGGTGCCTGTATCGTTCATGACGAGTTTAAAACCCAGGCGCTGATACGCATGAAAGCACTCTACCCAGAGGCTGCAATATTGGTGCACCCGGAGTCACCCCAAGCGGTTGTCGATCTGGCCGATGCCGTGGGTTCTACCAGCCAACTGATTCAGGCGGCAACAACTTTGCCAAATCAGCAACTGATTGTCGCTACCGATCGCGGTATTTTCTACAAGATGCAGCAGGCTTGCCCAGGCAAAGAACTGTTTGAGGCCCCGACGGCTGGTGAAGGGGCAACCTGTCGTAGCTGTGCTCACTGCCCGTGGATGGCGATGAACGGCCTGAAAGCGATCGCCGAAGGGTTGGAGCAGGGCGGTGTCCAGCATGAAATTTTTGTTGATGGCGCAGTGCGTGAAAAAGCGCTGATCCCGCTCAACCGTATGCTGGCGTTTGCCGCACAGTTGAAGATGCCGGTGAAAGGGAATGCCTGATTGCCGATTAGTCGTTTGATAAGGATAGCGAGATGAGTTTTTTCAGTACCAGCAATATTTTGGTTCATATTCCGCTTGGCGCAGGGGGTTACGATCTGTCATGGATTGAAGCCATCGGCACGCTGTTTGGCTTGTTGTGCATCTGGTATGCCAGCAAAGAGAAAATCATCAACTACCTGTTTGGTTTGATTAATGTGACGCTGTTTGCCGTGATCTTTTTCCAGATCCAGCTTTATGCCAGCCTGCTGTTGCAACTGTTTTTCTTCGTGGCCAATATTTACGGCTGGTATGCCTGGAGCCGCCAGACGCAGGACAACCAGGCTGAACTGAAGATCCGCTGGCTGTCGTTACCTAAGGCGCTGATGTGGGGCGCGCTATGCATTGTTGGCATTGCCTTGATGACCTTTAATATCGATCGCGTGTTTGCTTATCTGACGCAGATCGCGGTAACGGTGATGCAGGCACTTGGCCTTAGCGTGCAGATGCCAGAACTGCAGCCGGACGCCTTCCCGTTCTGGGATTCAACGATGATGGTGTTGTCGATTGCGGCGATGATCCTGATGACGCGTAAATACGTTGAAAACTGGTTACTGTGGGTGGTGATTGATGTGATCAGCGTGGCAATCTTTGCCTACCAGGGGGTTTACGCGATGGCGCTGGAATACGTCATTCTGACGCTGATTGCGCTCAACGGCTCCTGGTTGTGGATCCGCAGTGCTTCCCGGAATCATTCGCGGCCATTATCTTCCGCAGCATAATGCCGCAATGAGAACTCAGAGGCTGGCCCTCTGAGTTCAAAATACCTGGTAATCACACAAGCTGGAGCGATACAGCCGCCACAAGCCAAGCAGGTTGAGCAGCAAGCTTGCTATGGCGATGAACGGCATTCAGGTATCCACCACTGGCTGCATTTAGCAGAAACGTCATACCGCCTCTCACAGGAAGAATACGGCGATCGCCCCCATTTGCCGCATTTGCCACGCCAAAGGTGATTTACAGCGCCAGTTTCACAGGCTAGATTGTTGGGATCTCATGCTGAATGCTGCGAAATACACCTCTCGATACCGAATGGAAAAGTTATGAATTACCAAAACGACGATTTACGCATTAAAGAAATTAAGGAGCTCCTGCCACCTGTGGCCCTGCTGGAGAAGTTTCCGGCCAGCGAACAGGCAGCGGAGACGGTGTCGCAGGCGCGCAATGCGATTCACAAAATCCTTCGTGGCAATGACGATCGTCTGCTGGTGGTGATCGGCCCTTGCTCGATTCACGATACCAAAGCGGCAAAAGAGTATGCGGCCCGTCTGCTGAAACTGCGGCAGGAACTGAGCGGTGAATTGGAAGTGGTGATGCGTGTTTACTTCGAAAAACCGCGTACCACCATTGGCTGGAAAGGGTTGATCAACGATCCGCAGATGGACAACAGCTTCCAGATCAACGACGGCCTGCGTTTGGCACGTAAACTGCTGCTGGACATCAACGACAGCGGCTTGCCTGCGGCGGGTGAGTTCCTTGATATGATCACCCCGCAATATCTGGCGGATCTGATGAGCTGGGGCGCTATCGGTGCGCGTACCACAGAATCCCAGGTGCACCGCGAACTGGCTTCCGGCCTGTCTTGCCCGGTAGGGTTCAAGAATGGTACCGACGGCACCATCAAAGTGGCAATTGACGCGATCAACGCCGCTGGTGCGCCACACTGCTTCCTGTCTGTCACCAAATGGGGCCATTCGGCGATTGTGAATACCGGTGGTAACGGCGATTGCCATATCATCCTGCGTGGTGGCAAAGAACCAAACTACAGCGCTGCACATGTCAAAGAAGTGAAAGAAGGGCTGGCGAAAGCGGGCCTGCCAGCGCTGGTGATGATCGATTTCAGCCACGCCAACAGCAGTAAACAGTTTAAGAAACAGATGGAGGTCAGTGCAGACGTTTGCAAACAGCTCCGTGGCGGTGAAAAGGCTATTATCGGCGTGATGATCGAAAGCCACTTGGTGGAAGGGAATCAGAACCTGGAAAGCGGCGAACCGCTGGTTTACGGCAAGAGCGTTACCGATGCTTGCATTGGTTGGCAAGATACCGAAACCGTCCTGCGTGAACTGGCCGCAGCGGTGAAGGCACGTCGCGGCTGATTGTCATTTTTTGTCTGGCCCTGTTATGGCAGGGCCAGCATTCAGATGCCGCGTATTTTACTTATTCCCATCCCTAATTGAGAACGGTTTATTAAAATAGAAAGGTGAAAGAATTCTTATCCATCAAGATGAGAGGGGTGCTTTTATCGCACTTACACCAATCTTTTTATCAGTAAAATATTATTTATCATTCTGTTAGCATAGCAAGCGAAAACATTAATTGCGATTTTGAGCTGCTATGATTATGATGGCGAGCTTTTTACTACTGCCGTATTCTGCTTTATTAAATACAAAGAAATAATGGCGAATGATATTACTTTCAGGACGAAAGGTTTATGGAAAATAACAGCTCACAAAATAATATTCGGCATCAGATGCTTTTTCATGGCAAAGGAGGGGAGTATTTCTCAATCTGGCTGGTTAATCTATTGCTGACTGCAATTACATTAGGGATCTACTCTGCCTGGGCTACTGTACGTCGCCGCCGTTATTTTTATGGTAATACCGAATTGAATGGCGATCGCTTTGATTATCACGCACAACCGATGCAAATCCTTAAGGGACGCTTATTGGTTATTGCTGGCATAATCCTGTTTTATATCCTGCTGTTTTTGGCTCCAAATGCAGCTCTGCTGGTTATACTGGCATTTTTAGCACTAACCCCGTGGATTATTATCCGCAGTTGGCGTTATAACGCGATTATGTCCAGTTATCGCGGTGTCCGTTTTAATTATCAGTGTCAGATTGGACGAGCCTATTGGGTTTTGCTGTTCTGTCCGATGTTGCTCATCGTTGGTTTATACATTGCTATCATCGTGCTGGGTATCATTGGCAGTTATGCGGAGAGTACAAGCGGCGCTGCGACGCTGGGGATTGTGTCGGCCGTTATTTTGATACCGATGTTTGCGGTGATCAAAGGTATTGTTGCCACTCTGCAAAACGATCTGTATGTTAATCGCCTGCGTTTTGGCAGCCTGCCGTTTATTGCCGAACTCAAGAAAGCCGCATTTATTAAATTCTCACTGTTCAGCCTACTGATATTCATCCCATTCTTTATCGTCGCTTTGCTGTTGGCAGGATCGTTCTTTGTTAGCTTATTCCAGCTTGCGTTGACGGGGGGCATGTCTGATGAAATGGCTGCCATACTGCTGGAGCGTAATGCTATTCACCTGCTCCTGATGCTAGTGGTGTTGCTGATGGGTACGCTGGTATCCAGTAGCTATAATGTGGTGGCCCAGCGTAATTACCTGTTTAACCAAACCGGCCTGCAAGGTGAAGTTAAACTGCATTCATCGATGCAGACGATGTCGTATATGGGGCTACTGATTACCAACAGCCTTATCACTCTGTTTTCGCTGGGCTTTGCAGCCCCGGTGGCTGAAGTGCGTCATGCTCGTTATCTGGCGCAGTCTACTCAGGTTGAAGGTGATCTGTCGTTGTTATCAGTACAGGCTCACCATGAGACAGCCAATAATGCCATCGCTGAAGAAGCTGTGCAGGTACTCGATCTGGATGCCAGTTTTTGAGTAACGGTCAATGATCCTTGAGGGGTACTACCAATATCCTGGCCGAGCTGCACGCGAAGCAGCTCGGCTAGTGCTCAATGACGCGGGGGAAGGGGTAACGTTGCAATCCGATGAGGAGTGGCGTTATTTCTCTCTGCTCCAGGTCAGCGTTTCGGCATCATTGGGGAGTATCCCGTTGACCTTGACGTTTCCCGACGGTGGGCGCTTCGTGCCCACCGATGATGCACTATTTCGCCAGTGGTTTTATCAACGTCGTTCACCTGGCTTGATACACCGGTTGGAGCGTTACAAGCGAGGTGTGGTGCTGACGCTGCTGTTAAGCATCTTGTGCACCTTATCATATCTTTATCTGGTTCTTCCTTGGGTGAGCAGTGAGATCGCCTTATCCATTCCTACAGCGGCAGAGCAACGATTGGGCAAGCATTCGCTTGAGTTTCTACAGCAAAGTGGTTTCAAGCCTTCGCGATTGCCCGTAGAGAAACAGCAGGCGGTTCAGAAACTGTTTTTGCAGGTGATGCCAACGCAAATGCAGCACGAACGCACCCCGCTTAATGTAAAGCTGATGGCATCACCAATGGGGGCTAACGCGTTTATGCTGCCTGATGGCACTTTGGTGATCAGCGATGACTTGGTAAAGCTGGCCAGTCATGATGATGCTCTCGCCGCCGTGATGTTGCATGAAATGGGTCATCATGCTTACCGGCATCCTATGCGGATGGTGGTGCGTTCCTCGCTAATGACACTGACATTTATGTGGATGACCGGAGACGTCAGCGGCGTTGGTGATACGTTACTGCAATCGGCTTCATTTATGCATGAGATGCAATTTTCCCGCACTATGGAGCGCGAAGCAGACGATTGGGCAATAGCGGAAATGCAGCGGCAACGGCGTTCGCTGTTGGCTATGGAAGATATCTACCGTGGTTTGCAGCAAGCTACAGAGGGCAAAGCGGCTACTTCGCTGGTGATGCCGGAATGGCTAAGTACACATCCTGACATGCAGGCCAGATTGGCGGCCATCGAAGCGGCTAGAATAAAAGCTCAGTAGATAATAGTACAAACCCCCGGACAAAAAACCGGGGGCTTTTTTGCAGCGGCGAAAAATTACTTCGCTTTGCCCTGGTTGGCTACCGCCGCCGCTTTGGCGGCGATCTCGTCGGCATTACCCAGATAGTAACGTTTAACCGGTTTGAAATTCTCGTCGAACTCATACACCAGCGGCACGCCGGTTGGGATGTTCAGCTCAAGGATTTCATCTTCGCTCAGGTTATCCAGGTATTTCACCAGAGCACGCAGCGAGTTGCCGTGTGCCGCCACGATCACACGCTCACCGCTTTTGATGCGCGGCAGGATTTCTGTGTCCCAGTAAGGGATCACGCGATCGATAGTCAGCGCCAGGCTCTCGGTGGTTGGCAGTTCTTTATCGGTCAGTTGCGCATAGCGCGGATCGTGGCCAGGGTAGCGCTCGTCATCTTTGCTCAACTCTGGCGGCGTCACGGCAAAACCACGACGCCATTGTTTAACCTGCTCATCGCCATATTTTTCAGCGGTTTCAGATTTGTTCAGGCCTTGCAACGCGCCGTAATGGCGTTCGTTCAGCTTCCAGGATTTTTCGGTCGGCAGCCAAGCCTGGTCGAGTTCATCCAGAATGTTCCACAGAGTATGGATAGCGCGCTTCAACACGGAGGTATAAGCGAAATCGAAAGCGAAACCTTCATCTTTCAGCAGTTTACCTGCTGCTTTCGCCTCGCTGCGGCCTTTGTCGGACAGATCGACATCATACCAACCGGTGAAGCGGTTTTCATTGTTCCACTGGCTTTCGCCGTGACGCACCAGAACCAGCTTGGTTACAGCCATAGCTTAACTCCTCAATAATCTGATAGTTGAATGATAACGCGAATCATTATATTACTGCGGCCGGTGGCTCGGCAATCGATATACCCGGCTATTGCGCTATTGGGTATCTGGTTTAACCATAGTCAATTTCTTGCCACAAGGCATAGGAAGAAAGCAGGGAAAGTGGGGGGAAGAGGCAACGGCGTGAGTGCGCTCAATGCAAACACGCCGAAGAGTTAATGCTGTTAGGCTGATTTTTTCAGGCAGTTGCTCATAAAGGCTTTACGCTCATCGCTTTTCAGGCTCTTTTGCGAGGCTTCAGCGTTGCAGTTTTTCATTTTCTGCTGCTGAGGGGTGAGGGCTTTTTCTGTTTTGTGTCCTTCGGACTTCAGGCAACTGCTCATGAAGGTGGTACGGTCAGAACCTTTCAGCGATTGGCTGGAGGCCTGTTGATTACAATCGGTCATGCGTTTCTGCTGGGCAGCCTGCGCCGGTGAAGGCGTTTTTGCTGCGGTATCGGCAGCCATCAGATTGGTGCTCAGCATTAAACCTGCCAGTAATGGAAGTGCAGTAATCAGACGCATAGGTGTTCCTTCAGCTATTGACCCGGCCTGGATGGCCGAAAATTGTGACTAAGCACAATATGTTGTGCTTATCACCGCTGTCTGATTCTAGTCCTGGCTTTGGAATAAGGAAAGGGTACTACCGACGGGATAGAAGGGCGATACGATAACGATACCGCCCCTTGCCGCGTGGCGAGGGGCGTGGCGCGTCAAATAGGATTAAACTGATAATGCGTGGCGCTCTGATAACGCTGGCCTGGTTGCAGCCAACAGCTCGGCTGCGGCCATTCTGGGTGATTTGGGCTATCGGGCAAGAACTCGCTTTCCAAGGCCACACCAGCATAGCTGGCGTAAGTACCGCCATCACGCGCTGGTGTGCCAGCCAGATAATTGCCGCTGTACAGTTGCAGCGCTGGCGCACTGGTAAACACCGTCAGCTCGACTTTGCCGTCGGCCGACCACAGACGTGCCGCCGGGTTTTCCAGCGCGCTACAGGTGCGGTACAGCAAGTAGGCATGGTCATAGCCTTTGACCCGCTGCTGATCGCGATCGCGCAGAAAATCCTGCAATAGCGTTTTCGGCTGGCGAAAATCCATCCCGGTGCCTGCAACTTCGGTCAAATCGGCACTGGGGATACCTTCACTGTCTACCGGCAGATAGCGATCGGCAAACAATTGTAACCGCTGCTGGCGCGCATCGTGGCCCGCTCCGTCCAGATTGAAGTAGGCATGATTGGTCAGGTTGACCGGGCAGGCGCGGTCAACCTGAGCCTGATAGCCAATCTCCAGCCGGTTATCGTTGGTCAGCCGATAGGTCAGCGTAACGTACAGATTGCCAGGGAAGCCCTGATCGCCATCTGCGGAATACAACTGATACACCACCTGTTGCTCATTTTGTGCAGCGATCTGCCAGCGGCGGGCGTGGAAACCCTCCGGTCCACCGTGCAACTGGTGCTCCCCCTGATTAGCCACCAGTGGATGCGGTTTGCCGTCGATCAGCAAGCTGGCATAAGCGATGCGGTTGGCATAGCGCCCGACGGTTGCACCCAGATAGGCACGTTGATGCAGATAATCCGCCGGTGTCTTGCAGCCCAGCAGCAACTCACGTTTTTCACCCGATTTGAGCGGCAGCACGGCGGAAAGCCAGGTTGCGCCCCAGTCCATCAGCGTGACCGTCATTCCCCCGGCATTACGCAGGGTGGTGAGAATAAACGGCTGGCCATCGGGGGCGATTGAGGATGAATCTGTCAGCATGGGCCCGCTCCTTGCGATGCTTTACAGACGTAGAAAGTTTCCTGCAAGCCATTGGTCTGCAAAGGATATTCCCGAGCTACCGCTGCGCGTACCGGCTCTACCAAATCCAGCGGCATCAGCGCCACGATACAGCCACCGAAACCGCCGCCGGTCATGCGTACGCCACCGCGATCGCCAATGGTTGTTTTAACGATCTCAACCAACGTATCGATCGGGGGAACGGTAATTTCGAAGTCATCACGCATGGAAGCGTGTGATTCAGCCATCAGTTTCCCCATCAGTTTGAGATCGCCTGCTGCCAGCGCATCGGCAGCGGCCAGTGTGCGTTCATTCTCGCTGATCACATGGCGCGCCCGCTTGGCGACGATAGGATCCAGTTCGTGCTGGATCGGGAAGAACAGCTCCGGGCTGACATCACGCAGCGCTTTAACGCCAAAGAAGCGTGCCGCTTCTTCACACTGCTTGCGGCGGGTATTGTATTCGCTGTCGACCAATCCCCGTTTCACATTGGAGTTGATGATCACCACCGCCACGTTTTTCGGCATCGGCACCGCACGCGTTTCCAGCGAACGGCAATCGATCAGCAGCGCATGATCCTGTTTACCCAGCGCCGATATCAACTGATCCATAATGCCGCAGTTACAGCCGACAAACTGGTTCTCGGCTTCCTGGCCATTCAACGCCAGGGCCACACCGTCGAGCGGCAATTGATAAAGGGCTTGTATTGCCTGACCAACGGCCACTTCTAATGAGGCCGAAGAACTGAGCCCGGCCCCTTGCGGCACATTACCGCTGATCACTAGATCGGCGCCGCCAAAATTTGCATTGCGCAGTTGCAGATGTTTTACCACCCCGCGCACGTAGTCGGCCCAGCGTAGCTCTGGGTGGCTGACGATAGGCGCATCGAGCGAAAACAGATCCTGCTGATTGTCATAGTCGGCTGCCAACACGCGGATCTGGCGATCGTTACGCGGGGCACAGCTAATTACCGTTTGGTAATCAATGGCACAGGGCAGCACAAAACCGTCGTTGTAATCGGTGTGTTCGCCAATCAGGTTGACCCGGCCCGGAGCCTGAATGGTGAGGGTAGGTGCATAGCCAAAGTGTTGAGTAAAGAGGGCTTGGGTATGGTTTTTGAGGCTCATTATTTCACTCCGGCTTCACAGTAATGGATATCACTGACGGCACGCAGACGTTCTGCGGCCTGTTCTGCGGTGAGATCGCGCTGGGTTTCCGCCAGCATTTCGTAGCCCACCATAAATTTGCGTACCGAGGCGGAACGCAGCAGCGGTGGATAGAAATGGGCATGCAGCTGCCAATGGCGATTATCGGCGGCGTTGAATGGCGCGCCGTGCCAGCCCATCGAATAGGGGAAAGAGCACTGGAACAGATTGTCGTAACGGCTGGTGAGCTTCTTCAGGGCGATTGCCAGATCGCTGCTCTGAGCTGGCGTGAGATCGGTGAGGCGTTGCACCGCCGCCTTCGGTAACAGCAGGGTTTCGAACGGCCACGCTGCCCAGTAAGGCACCACCGCCAGCCAGTGCTCAGTCTCCACCACGGTTCGGCTGCCATCTGCCAGTTCACGCTGTGCGTAATCCACCAACAAGGGGGAATGGTGCTGGAGGAAATAGTCCTGTTGCAGGCGATCTTCCCGTTCGGCCTCGTTGGGCAGGAAGCTGTTGGCCCATACCTGACCGTGCGGATGGGGGTTTGAGCAACCCATCGCCGACCCTTTATTTTCAAATACCTGTATCCAGGGATAAGTGCGACCCAGGTCGGCGGTTTGTGCCTGCCAGGTGGCGATCACCTGTTCCAGCGCCGGTAATGAGAGCTGCGGCAGCGTTTTACTGTGATCGGGCGAGAAACAGATCACCCGGCTGACACCGCGTGCGCTTTGGCAGCGCATCAACGGATCGGGGTTTTCTGGTGCCAGCGGTGTATCGGGCATCAGCGCGGCAAAATCATTGGTGAAAACGTAGGTACCTGGATAGTCAGGGTTTTTATCGCCGGTAACGCGTTGATTACCGGGGCACAGAAAGCAGTCGGGATCGTGCGCGGGCAGCATTTCCTGCGCGGGTGCTTCTTGCTGGCCTTGCCATGGGCGCTTTGCCCGGTGCGGAGAAACCAATACCCACTGGCCCGTGAGCGGGTTAAAACGGCGATGTGGGTGATCGATGGGGTTAAAATCGGGCATAGCGCTTCCTTCATCTACCTGTGCGGTGTTATGTAATCGCTTTCACTGTTTGCGTGACCGAGCGTGACTCAACGCATTGCAAAAAATAATGGGGGAAAAGATAACATGCTCGTGGAGAGAAAAAGGTGATCTATCGCCAATAATGGAATCGTTTACATTGGCTGGGGATCTCAATAACAAGCGGATTAGCAGCAGATTGAAGACGAAGAAGAGAGAGTGAGTGGTAACGTTTTCATATTTTTGTTCGGCAGGGAAAACCTGCCGAACAGCAAGGCTATGGATGCTGATACAAAGGATAGGTGAAAAACAGCAGATGGGTCAGATTAAGACCAAAATGGAAAATAATCGGCACCCACAGGCGGCCGCTCCACATCCAGGCCAGACCATAAATCACCCCGGCCAGCGTAGCGAATGCCACCATTAGCATTCCACCGGCAAAGTGCGCGGCACCAAACAGCAGGGCAGTGATAATTAGCGCCGGATAAGCGCCGATCCACTGGCGTATGCGTTGCTGCAAATAGCCACGGAATAGCGCTTCTTCGGCCAGAGAAACAAAAAATAGATTGGCCATCATGAATGCCAGGATCCACGGAGGCATATGCAGCTCAATCCTCAGGCCGCCGAGCGCGACGGCCAGCAGCAACAGTGCTGGAACCGCCAACACCAGAATTACCCAGGCGCTGACACCGACCTGTTTGTCGGCCTTGCCAGCATTAAACAGCGTCGGCAGGCAGGCAAACAGCAGGAAGGGCACTAACGCTTTGTCGAAGTTGTAATACAGAGAATAGGGCGCACTCAGTGGCCCGACTTTTTCCTGGACGACCATTAACGGGTTGTTGAAGCCCGGTATCAGGTGAGAAAACAGCGCCAGAGAACAGGCAACCAGAAAGATTTCCAGAATGAGTGCGACAGCGCGCTGCTCGCGGTATTGGTGATGCAGCCAGACCGCAAGGGCGATCGGTGCCAGGCAAGCCAGGCTGAGCGGCGTGAGAATGTGATGGTAGATCCCCATCCCCACAGCGGCGGCCAAAACGGCCCAGGCAAGCAGCCGATTAAACGGTAAAAAAAACAATGAAGCCGAAAGTACGCCCCACATAGTTGCTATCCCTTTATCTAGAAACACCACACCCAATGCCGAAGGTTCGGCGTGTTAGTGACTTGTGAAATGAGTGCTAAGCGGGATAGTAGCACAGGGAAATTAATGTAATGGCTAGGACAGCGATGAAAACTGCTATTAAATCGAGGCGTTACCCCCTCTTGCTTGTCAATGGTAGCAGGAGCAAACCGGCATTCAGCCCTGCATCCAGGCTTGCGAACGTATGACTCTGCCGAGGTTTTGCAACGTCTCCAGGCTTTGTTGGTGAATATCTTCCGTTGGTGCCGTGCAGAGATCTTGTAATACCGTGACCTGGAAACCATTATCGTGCGCTTGCCGCGCGGTGCTTTCGATCGCCAGTGACGTACTGATGCCGCCCAGCAACAAATGATGGCAGCGGTGTTGCTGTAACCACGCTAACAAATTGTTACCGGCAAAGGCCGAAGTTGCTTTTTTTTCGAACTGCAAATCCTCTGGTTTTACCTCCAGCCCTTTCAGCCAGTGGCAACCCCCGTTGCTTAAACGCAGCGCGCCGATGTGTTTCAGGTGGTTGAACAACGGTGAATGGGGCGGAATATCGTGATAGTCATCGGCAAAACCGACCCGCACCCAGATAACCGGAATTTTGCGTACCCGTGCGTAAGCGGCAGCCGCATTGGTGTGGGCGATAATATCCTGCGTTACCAACTGTTCACGGCAGTGATTGGCCCGCCCTTTCGGGCCGGCCAAGTCTTCAATCAGGTCAATAATAATCAGTGCGGCGGACATATCCTCTCCAGAAAATCACTCTGCATACCTTTATGATAAAAGGCTAAGTGTGATGTGCTGCGGGGAAGTGTTGCCGAATATGTCATCGGATGAGGGGCTAGCCCCTCATCCGTAGGAAGTTTATGCCAGCGTATCGTACTGATAGCGATAACCGTCACCTTCAGCAACAAACGTCAGGCGGTGGGTGATGCATTGCGGCGCATCTTCGGCGTGGTGCGAAACAAACAGCAGTTGGGTAGCACCTTGCTGAATCAGCACATCGATAAAGCGCCGCACCAGTTGGCGGTTCAGCGGATCCAGCCCCTGTAAGGGCTCATCAAGGATCAGTAGCGCCGGGTGCTTAACCAGCGCGCGAGCGATCAGCGCCAACCGCTGTTGACCCCAGGAAAGGCTATGGAATGGTGCATCACCTTGCGCCCCGCCAAGCCCGAGCAGACTCAGCCATTGGGTGGTCAGCTTTTGCTGGCGATCGGAAACCGCCTGATAGATACCGATCGAATCGAAAAAGCCTGACAGGATTACGTTACGCACGCTGGAACTGATGCGATAATCCAGATGCAGGCTGCTGCTGACGTAACCGATATGGCGCTTGATGTCCCAGATGGTTTCACCGCTGCCGCGTCGGCGGCCGAACAGCGTCAGATCGTTGCTGTAGCCCTGTGGATGATCGCCGGTAATCAGGCTTAGCAGCGTGGATTTACCCGCACCGTTCGGGCCGACGATCTGCCAGTGCTCGCCGGGATTCACCTGCCAACTGAGCTGGTTGAGGATCGGGCGATCGTTATAGCTCACCACGCCATCGCGCAGCACGATCAACGGTTGGTCGGCTGGCAGCGTGGTTTTCTGCGTCGGATCCTCGGTTTCTGGCAGCATCAGGCCGCTGAGATTCTCGCTGTGTGCCAACTGAGCGACCAGCGCGTCGGCCATCACTTGCTCACGCGGCCCCTGGCTGGTTAGGGTACAGTCTGCCAAAACGCCGACCTGCTGAATAAAATCCGGGATCTCATCAAAACGGTTGAGCACCAGCACTAGCGTATAGCCTTGCTGTGCAAGTGTTCCCAACAGCGTAGCGAGTTGAGCCCGTGAGTTGACGTCCAGGCCATCGAAGGGTTCATCGAGGATCAACAAGTCCGGCTGCGGCATCAGGGCTTGGCACAGCAGCGTTTTACGCGTTTCGCCGGTGGACAGATACTTGAAACGGCGTGAAAGCAGGGGAGTAATGCAAAACTGTGCGGCTAATTGCTGGCAACGTGCCGGATCCTGCACTTCTTCCTGAATGATTTCTGCGGTGGTACGGCCGGTATCGTCTTCGTCGGGGCTGAGCAGGTCGGTATTGTTGCGTTGCCATTCATCGCTGACCAGCTTTTGCAATTGCTCGAACGAAATCCGTATCACGCGGTGAAAATCGCTGTGACGTTCGCCTTGCAGTAATATCAATTCATCCGCCAACGCGCGCGCCAGAGCCGATTTACCGCTGCCATTGGCGCCGACAAACGCCCAACTGTCGCCGGATTTAATCTCCAGTTGATCGAGCTGCAACGTGCGAGTATCGCTTAAACGAAATGAACCTTGCGAAATGTGCAACAGCGACATCATTTATTCCCTGTTCTGCAATTATTTGCTTTATACCCTTCATACTTCAAGTTGCATGTGCGTTGGCTTTCCTCGCTCACCCCAGTCACTTACTTGAGTAAGCTCCTGGGGATTCTCTGCGTTGCCGCCTTCCTGCAACTCGAATTATTTTGGGTATAGAAATAGGCGCATGGGGAAAAGATGTCAATCGACAATACTGCAACATCATGTTGCGCTTAACACAACGTGGCAACAATCACCCGATCGGCATTGAATAAGGCGTGTACCGCCGAGCCAGCGCTCAGCTTTAGCTGTGCCAATTCTTGATTAGCGACGGTAGCGCACAGGGTTTCGCCTCCTTTCAGCGTTACCAGCACCTCGCTGTGTTCGCTGCCAGGCTGAATGCTGGCCACCGTGCCTTCCAGCGCATTGTCGGCCAGCCCGTTCAGCGCCGGATCGGTGTTGAGTTTGACCCAAGGGGCTTTAATCAGCGCCAGTACCTCTTTCCCAGGGGCCAGGAGCAGCCGATCGGCACTTTGCTGGGTGACGGCGGCGGTCAGGCGGGTATGGCCATCGGCCAGCAGTAGGCTGATATGTTGCTGCACCTGCTGGTGATCGCGCTCAATCACGGTACCGAAGAACTGATTGCGGGCGCTGGTTTGCAATGAGAAACGGGCGATCGCCGCCAGCAGGCTGTCGAGCGGCAGGTTGTCCTGTTGCAGCACGTCAAAGGCTTTTTGCTGGATCTGGCCCAGTAGATCGTAAAGCTGGATCAGCCGCTGGCCGTAATGGGTCACCTGCGCACCGCCGCCGCCTTTACCGCCGGTCGCACGTTCCACCACCGTCTGTTCCGCCAACTGATTCATTTCATTGATGGCATCCCAAGCGCTTTTATAGCTGATGCCTGCCAGTTTAGCCCCTTGGCTGATCGAACCGGTATGCTCAACCTGTTTAAGCAGCGCAATGCGGCGCGGATCGGCGAACAGTTTCTGCTGGAGTTTTAAGGTGAGGAGGATCTCGGCCTGCATGATAGGTTCCATCGGCGGCTAAAAGGTTATTGTCGCCGATTTGGCCGAAAGCACCAAATGAGCACGTTTCGCAGGTGCTAAATTTCTCTCAGTCTTTAAAATAACGGGGTTTTTGCATGCTTTTTGGTTTACAGTGAAACCTGCGCAGCCGTTTAAATAAGCAGTACAGTGAGGCTACTATGTTGGAATTATTGAAAAGTCTGTTGTTTGCCGTGGTCATGGTACCCATCGTGATGGCCGTTATCCTTGGCCTGATCTATGCTCTGGCAGAAGTGTTTAACGTCTTCTCCAAAATCGGCCATTCAAAAGAAAAACGCAGCTAATCCCCATCTCTGACGCCCGCTGGGTCTTTCGGCGGGTGTTTCTCAAGCTATCTCTCGCTTTGCCGATAAACCGCATGACAAGGTTCCGTATTGCGTTATATTATTTTTTATATAACGAGAGTCATTCCCGGAGAAAGTAATGAAACAACAATGGTCCAAGTGGATTGGCGGTATGGCATTGGCTTCTGGTTTGGTGGCACAGGCAACGGCGGCAGAAAAAATTACCGTTTTTGCCGCCGCTTCGCTGACTAACGCGGTGCAGGAGATCGCCACCCAATATCAGCAAAGCAAAGGTGTGCCGGTCGTCTCCTCTTTTGCTTCTTCATCCACCTTGGCACGCCAGATTGAGCAAGGGGCTCCGGCGGATCTGTTTATCTCTGCCGATCAGCAGTGGATGGATTACGTTATAGATAAACAGCAGATGGTGAAAGATACCCGCTATACCCTGTTGGGCAACGAACTGGTGCTGATCGCCGCCAAATCGGCCAAACAGAGCAAAATCGATATCAGCAAAACCACCGATTGGGCCAAGTTACTCAACGGTGGCCGTTTGGCGGTGGGCGATCCGGATCACGTCCCGGCCGGGCTTTACGCCAAGGAAGCGTTGCAGAACCTGGGGGCTTGGGCCGTGCTGGAGCCAAAACTGGCGCGTGCCAACAACGTGCGTAGCGCCATGGCGCTGGTGGAACGTGAAGAAGCGCCATTAGGGATTGTTTATGGTTCCGATGCCGTTGCCAGTGATAAAGTGAAAGTGGTTGGCCTATTCCCTGCAAGCAGCCATAAGCCGGTTGAATACCCGATGGCGATAGTCAAGGATCGCCAAAACCCAAGCGTCAGCGCTTTCTACACCTATCTGCAAGGCCCGGAAGCGGCTGTTATTTTCCAACGTTATGGATTTACCACGCGTATACCCCAAGTACTTGGAGTTGCAGGTAGGCGGCAACTGAGTGAAGCCCCAGGAGCTTACTCAAGTAAGTGACTGGGGTGAGGGAAGGCAGCCAACACTCCTGCAATTTCAAGTAATAAGGGTATAAATGATCTTGAGCGAGTATGAGTGGCAGGCCGTTGAGCTAAGCCTGAAAGTCTCCAGCCTGGCGGTGATCTGCAGTTTGCCGCTGGGCATTCTGATGGCCTGGATCCTGGTGCGTTGCCATTTCCCCGGTAAATCCTTACTGGACAGCATTATTCACCTGCCGCTGGTCCTGCCGCCGGTGGTGGTGGGTTATCTGTTACTGATCGCCATGGGCCGACGCGGTTTTATCGGCGAATGGCTGTATGACTGGTTTGGTTTCAGCTTCAGTTTTAGCTGGCGCGGTGCGGCGCTGGCTTCGGCGGTGGTGGCTTTTCCGTTGATGGTGCGCGCCATTCGATTAGCGCTGGAGGCGGTAGATACTCGCCTGGAACAGGCAGCCCGTACGTTGGGCGCGAATCCGTGGCGGGTGTTTTTCACCATCACGTTGCCGCTTTCGCTGCCCGGTATTATCGTTGGCGTGGTGTTGGCGTTCGCCCGTTCTTTGGGTGAATTTGGCGCAACCATCACCTTTGTTTCCAATATTCCCGGTGAAACCCGCACTATCCCATTGGCGATGTATACCCTGATAGAAACGCCCGGTGCGGAGGCTGCCGCTGCGCGCCTGTGCGTGATTGCTATCGTGCTCGCTTTGGCTGCCCTGATGGTTTCCGAATGGCTGGCCCGCTGGGGCCGCAAGCGTATGGGGCTATAGATGTTAGAACTGGATTTCTCCCAGCAGCTTGGCGATCTCAACCTCAATGTGCAGGCTAACCTGCCCGCGCAAGGCATTACCGCGATCTTCGGCCTTTCCGGTGCGGGTAAAACCACCCTGATCAATGCCATCGGCGGCCTGACGCGTCTGCAACAGGGCCGCATTGTGCTCAACGGCCGCACGCTGGTGGATACTACCAGCGGCATTTTCCTGCCGCCGGAAAAGCGCCGCGTTGGCTACGTTTTTCAGGATGCGCGCCTGTTCCCGCACTATCGCGTGCGCGGCAACCTTCAATACGGTATGGCGGCCAGTATGCGCAGCCAATTTGACAGCATTGTTGAACTGCTGGGGATTGCGCCATTGCTTAACCGTTTGCCATTAACCCTTTCTGGTGGCGAAAAACAGCGGGTGGCAATCGGCCGGGCTTTGCTCACCGCGCCGGAGCTGCTGCTGATGGATGAACCCTTGGCCTCACTCGATCTGCCGCGCAAGCGTGAACTGTTGCCCTATCTGGAACGGTTGGCACAGGACGTCAATATCCCGATCCTTTACGTCAGCCACAGTATGGATGAGATCCTGCGGCTGGCGGAACAGGTGATGGTGCTGGATAACGGCCAGGTGCGTGCATTTGGCGGGCTGGAACAGGTGTGGGCCAGCAGCGCGTTGCGCCCCTGGTTACAGCGCGAAGATCAGAGCAGCGTGCTGCGCGTCAGCGTGCTTGAACATCACCAGCATTACGCCATGACCGCCTTGGCACTGGACGATCAACGCTTGTGGGTGAGCGGTATTGATGCGCCCGTCGGCACGCAATTACGCATCCGCATTAACGCCGCCGATGTTTCGCTGGTGCTGCAACCGCCGCTCAACAGCAGCATCCGTAATATCCTGCCGGCAAAAGTGGTGGAGTGTCTGGATGTTGATGGGCAGGTGGAAGTGAAGCTCGCGGTGGGGGAAAACGTTCTGTGGGCACGCATCACGCCCTGGGCGCGTGACGAATTGCTGATCAGGCCAGGGCTGTGGCTGTATGCGCAGATCAAGAGCGTGTCGATCAGCCGCGAAGGGCGCTGAATCTTCCCTCTTCGGTGAGAAGAGGGAAGCAGCTCACAGTCCAAGCACCCGCGTGCGGATCACTTCCGCGATGCCGGGTTGCAGGTGATCGGCGATCACCAGATCGGCGCGTTGTTTGATCGCATCATCGGCGTTCCCCATCGCGACGCCCAGCCCAGCGGCTTCCAGCATGCTCAAGTCGTTATAGTTATCACCAAATGCCACCACCTGATCCATAGTAAAACCTTGCGATTCTACCCACTGCTGCAAGCGGTTGCCCTTGCTGTTGCCACCTTTGGCGATATCCACCTGATCGTGCCATGACCATTCGCAGGCCAGACCCAGCTCTTTTTCCACTGTGTCGGCAAAGTTGCGCAATGCCGGGATATCGCTGTGCGAGGTAGCGAACTTCCAGATCGCCTGCGCGTCGTCGGCTGCCTGAACCAGGCTGTCGACCTGCAACAGCGTCGGGCGCTGGGCCTGCGGCAAGGTATCCGCCCACGCCAGCGAACGCGTCACATGGCCGCTGGTTTCCTGATACAGCATGGCATCATCCACATACATCAGGCCGTGAATGTTGCTCTGTTTGAGCATCTGTAACACCAGCTTGGCCTGATCTTTGGCTAGCGGATCGGCGGCCAGCACCTTTTTCTGCTGGAAATCGTACAGATAGGTGCCGTTGCAACAGATGGCAGGGGTATTGATTTGCAGTGCCTGATAGAAAGGATGAATGGCAACGTGGTGGCGGCCGGTAACGATTACCACTTGGATGCCAGCGGCGCGGGCTTCCGCCAAAGCAGCCAGCGACCGTGGCAAGATGCGTTTCTGGTTGTCCAGCAGGGTGCCGTCTAAATCAAGGGCAATAACACGGTAGCTCATAGCGATCTCATGGTTGTAGGCAAGGAAATTAGCTGAATGGTACAACGGATAACCGTTCGATAAAACCGCAAGGATTTCCTGCCCATGCTGGGTTGTTATGTGACGGATGTCAGGTAAGCTAGAGCAAACCGCAAAACTGAAACCGGTTACTCTTTCTCACTTAAGGAGCGCAAATGAAGCAAATCGTTTATGTTGCCAGCCCGGAAAGCCAGCAGATCCACGTTTGGCAGTTAGACGACCAAGGGGCGCTGGCGTTGCTGCAAACGGTTGATGCACCTGGGCAGGTGCAACCGATGGCGATCCACCCGGACAGAACCCATCTGTACGTTGGCGTGCGCCCGGCGTTTGGCATTGTCAGCTACCGCATTGAGGCCGACGGCTCGCTGCAGGAGGCGGGTATGGCACCGCTGCCGGGCAGCCCGACCCATATTTCAACTGATTTGCAGGGCCGCTATCTGTTCTCCGCCTCTTACAGCGGCAACTGCGCCAGCGTCAGCCCGATTGGCCGCGATGGCATCGTTACTGCTCCTATCCAGCAGATCGACGATCTAACCGCGCCGCACTCGGCGAATATCGATCCCACCAACCAGTTGCTGCTGGTACCCTGTCTGAAAGAAGATCGCATCCGCCTGTTCAACCTGAGCAAGGAAGGTAAATTAGCGCCACACGCTCAGGAAGCGGTACCGACTGCTGCCGGTGCTGGCCCGCGTCATATGGCGTTCCATCCAAACCATCAGTTTGCCTACTGCGTGAATGAGCTGGACGGCACGGTAGACGTGTTCGCCATCAGTGAAAACGGCGGCAAATATTCATTGGTGCAAACCCTGGACATGATGCCGACTGATTTTACCGGCACCCGCTGGGCGGCTGACATTCATATCACGCCGAACGGCCGCTTCCTGTACGCGAGCGATCGCACCGCCAGTATCCTGACCATTTTCAGCGTTTCCGCGAGCGGGAGCAGCATTGCGGTAGTAGGGCATCATGCAACAGAAGAGCAGCCGCGCGGGTTTAATATCGATCACAGTGGCCGCTTCGTGATTTCTGCTGGTCAGAAATCTGGCCATATTGAAGTGTGTGAAATCGATCAGGCCAGAGGAGTGCTGACCACGCTGGCGCGCTATCCGGTAGGTAAAGGCCCGATGTGGGTGAGCGTGCTGGCTAAATAATCAAACCGGTTGTGAAATTTTCAGGGTTCAGCATGCTGAACCCTAAAGACGACTGACAGAGCCCGGTATTAGGGAGAGCGTGCCGAAGGGGGAGCGGCGTAAGCCGCCGGAGTGCCCCTCGGTGCGCTAGGTCCGGGTATCTCGGGCTAAAAACCATCTATAGAGTTCAGCACTTTTAGCTGTATGTCACGGTCAAGCTGGCGTTGCCCAAGCTGTGGAAGTGAATATTGAATCCCACCATGGCACCGCTCGCGCCTTCATCCACCTCAATAGTCTCTACGTCTAGCGCATGAACTGTGAACTGGTAACGATGGCTTTCGCCCTGCGGTGGTGCAGCACCGCCATAACCGGCCTTGCCAAAATCGGTACGGGTCTGCACGGCACCTGCTGGCAAACCAGCCAGACCAGAGCCAGCACCCTGCGGCAGTTCATGCACGCTAGCCGGAATATTCGCCACTACCCAGTGCCACCAGCCAGAACCGGTCGGGGCATCAGGATCGTACACCGTCACAACAAAGCTTTTGGTGCCCTGTGGTGCGCCATCCCATGCCAGGTGTGGCGAAAGATTATCGCCGTGGTAACCCATGCCGTTAAATACCTGCCGTTCCGGCATTTTTGCGCCGTCTTGCAGATCGTGACTGTACAAACGAAACGCCATAATGACTCCCAGTTGTCGAAGGTGCCGAGCGCTTAAGCTAGATCGTTTTGCCCGAACAATCCAACCCTATCATTGCGGGTTATTCTGCCGCTGCGGCAATCGCCGCCGTCAGACGCGTGAGCTGTTCCGGCGTAATGATGTAAGGCGGCATCAGGTAAATCAGTTTGCCGAAGGGGCGGATCCACACGCCGCGCTCAACAAACCCGCGCTGTAACGCAGCCACATCCACCGGTTCACGCATCTCCACCACGCCAATTGCACCAAGTACCCGCACATCTGCCACTTTCGGCAAGGCTGCCAGTGGCAACAACTGTTGCCTGAGTTGCGACTCGATAGCCGCAACCTGCTGCTGCCAGCGGTTTTCCTCCAGCAATGCCAGGCTGGCACTGGCTACCGCGCAGGCCAGCGGGTTACCCATAAAGGTAGGCCCATGCATAAAGCAGCCTGCCGCACCGTTGCTGATGGTTTCGGCGACCGAACGGGTGGTCAGGGTGGCGGAAAGCGTCATATAGCCGCCGGTCAGCGCTTTGCCCAGGCAGAGAATGTCCGGCACGATGCCCGCATGTTCACAGGCGAACAGCTTGCCGGTACGGCCAAAGCCGGTGGCGATTTCATCGGCGATCAACAGGATTTGATAACGATCGCACAACTCGCGCACCCGTTGCAGATAGGTGGGGTGATAAATCCGCATGCCACCGGCACCTTGCACGATGGGCTCCAGGATCACCGCAGCAATTTCGCCACTGTGCTGCTCCAGCAAAGCGGCGAAGGGGGCGATATCCTGTTCATCCCAGGCTTCATCAAAGCGGCGCTGGGGCGCAGTGGCAAACAGATGCGGTGCAAGATAGCCCTGATACAGGCTGTGCATGGAGTTATCAGGATCGCACACCGACATCGCACCAAAGGTATCACCATGATAGCCGTGGCGCAGGGTCAGCACCCGCTGCCGCCGTTCCCCGCGTGCCTGCCAGTATTGCAGTGCCATTTTCAACGCGACTTCCACCGCGACGGAACCGGAGTCTGCCAGGAAGACGCATTGCAAGGCTTCCGGCGTCATCGCGATCAGCTGGCGGCATAGCGCAATGGCGGTGGGATGGGTAATGCCGCCGAACATCACGTGCGACATTTTCTCCAGTTGCTGCGTTGCTGCCTGATTCAGCTGCGGATGATTGTAGCCGTGGATGGCGGCCCACCAGGATGACATTCCGTCTATCAGCAGGCGGCCATCCGCCAGTTGCAGCTCAACGCCGCGAGCGGCTTCCACCGGATAACAGGGCAGTGGATGGCTCATCGAGGTGTAGGGGTGCCAGATATGGCGTTGATCGAAGGCGAGATCGTCATCAGTGAGGGACATTGTTGTAAACCAAAATAAAACAGAATGGTTGACAGTATATCCGCAATATTTACACTGACGACACTTTTTCCTCTCTTTGGAGACGCCGTCAATGGCCGATCGCATTCACTGGACAGTCGCGCAAGCCCAGGCGCTGTTTGATAAACCCCTGCTTGAACTGCTGTTCGAAGCGCAAACCGTTCACCGCCAGCATTTCGATCCGCAACAGGTTCAGGTCAGCACGCTGCTGTCGATTAAAACCGGGGCCTGCCCGGAGGACTGCAAGTATTGCCCACAAAGTTCACGTTATAAAACGGGGCTGGAATCCGAACGGCTGATGCAGGTGGAACAGGTACTGGAGTCTGCGCGTCAGGCCAAAGCGGCCGGTTCGACCCGTTTTTGCATGGGTGCTGCCTGGAAAAACCCGCACGAGCGCGATATGCCTTATCTGCAACAGATGGTGCAGGGGGTGAAAGCGCTGGGGATGGAAACCTGCATGACGCTGGGTATGTTGGATGGTACTCAGGCCGAGCGCCTGGCCGAGGCGGGTCTGGATTATTACAACCACAATCTGGATACCTCGCCGGAGTTTTACGGCAGCATCATCACCACCCGCACCTATCAGGAACGCTTGGACACGCTGGATAAGGTGCGCGAGGCGGGCATCAAGGTCTGTTCTGGTGGCATCGTCGGGCTGGGGGAAACGGTGAGCGATCGCGCTGGGCTGCTGGTGCAACTGGCCAATTTGCCAACGCCGCCGGAGAGCGTACCGATCAATATGCTGGTGAAAGTTAAAGGCACGCCGCTGGCCGATAACGCTGACGTTGATCCGTTTGATTTTATCCGCACCATCGCTATTGCGCGCATCATGATGCCGTCGTCCTATGTACGCCTGTCTGCGGGCCGTGAGCAGATGAGCGAGCAGACTCAGGCGATGTGTTTTATGGCCGGTGCCAACTCGATCTTCTACGGCTGCAAACTGCTGACCACCCCAAACCCGGACGAAGACAAAGATCTGCAATTGTTCCGCAAACTGGGGCTGAACCCGCAACAGACCGCCACCGCACATGGCGACAATCAACAACAGCAGGTGCTGGCAGAGCAGTTGTTGCATGCCGACACTGCTGAGTTCTACAACGCGGCGCTGTAATGAACTGGCAACTACGCATTGAACAGGCCCTGCGCGAGCGGCAACATGCCGCCGCTTACCGTCAGCGGCAGGTCAATCAGGGCGGCAATGGCCGCTATTTGCAGCTTAACGAACAACGCTATCTCAACTTTTCAGGCAATGATTATCTGGGGCTCAGCCAACATACCGAGGTGATCGCCGCCTGGCAGCAGGGCGCTGCGCGCTATGGCGTTGGCAGCGGCGGTTCGGGCCATGTCACCGGTTTTTGCCAGCCGCACTATGAGCTGGAGCAGCAACTGGCAGATTGGCTTGGCTACCCGCGTGCGTTGCTGTTGATCTCCGGTTATGCCGCCAATCAGGCTTTGTTGGCAGCGCTGATGCAGGCCGACGATCGCATTGTGGCGGATAAACTCAGCCATGCGTCAATCTTGGAAGCTGCCTCCCACTCACCTGCTCAGCTGCGGCGCTTTCGCCACAATCAGCCGCAGGCATTGGCGGCATTGCTGGAAAAACCCTGCGCTGGTCAGCAGTTGGCGATCACCGAAGGCGTTTTCAGCATGGATGGCGACAGCGCGCCGCTGGCTGAACTGCATCGCCTGACGCAACACGCCGGAGCCTGGCTGATGGTGGATGATGCGCACGGTATCGGCGTGCGCGGTGAACAAGGACGTGGCAGTTGTTGGCAGCAGGGAGTGCGCCCAGACGTGCTGGTGGTGACCTTTGGCAAAGCGTTTGGCGTCAGCGGTGCCGCGATCCTGTGCGATGAACCGCTGGCAGAATATCTGCTGCAGTTTGCTCGCCATCTGATTTACAGCACCGCTATGCCACCGGCGCAGGCCTGCGCTTTGCAGGCAGCGTTACGCTGTATCCAGCAAGGGGACGAGTTACGCAGCCAACTGCAACGCCATATTCAGCGTTTTCGTGCCGGGGTGGCGAACTTGCCGTTGACGCTAACCGATTCAGATACCGCCATCCAACCGCTGCTGGTGGGGGATAACCAGCGCGCCCTCGACTTGGCGCAACGCCTGCGCGAGCAGGGGCTGTGGGTTAGCGCCATTCGGCCACCTACGGTGCCGCCGGGCGGTGCACGCTTGCGCATCACTCTCACGGCGGCCCATCAGCCGCAGGACATCGACCGCTTGCTGGAGGTGTTGCATGACGTCAGTGCGTGAGGTGGTAAACAAACCCGCAGTGGCTGCGGCGTTCAGCCGCGCGGCGGAAAGCTACGATGCCGCGGCGGTGTTGCAGCGTGAGGTGGGTGAACGCTTACTGGGGATGGGATTGAACCACCCCGGCCTGCAACTGTTAGATGCCGGTTGCGGCACCGGCTATTTCAGCCGCCGCTGGCGCGATTTGGGCAAACAGGTCACGGCGTTCGATCTGGCACCGGGCATGCTGGCTTTTGCCCGCCAACGGCAGGCGGCAGATGATTATCTGTTGGGGGATATTGAGCATATCCCGCTGCCAGAGGCGGCGGTCGATATCAGTTTCAGCAGCCTGGCGGTGCAATGGTGCAGCGATCTACCGCGTGCGCTGGCCGAGCTGTACCGCGTGACGCGGCCCGGTGGCGTGATTTTGTTTTCCACGCTGGCGGCCGACTCTCTGCACGAGCTAGGGGATGCCTGGCAACAGGTGGACGGCGAACGTCATGTGAATGATTTTCTCTCCCCGTCGCAGATCGCCGCGGCCTGTGGCGATTATCGCCATCATCTGCAAGCGGTGTGGCAAACCCTTGCATACCCGGACGTGATGGCGTTAATGCGTTCACTGAAGGGAATCGGCGCCACGCACTTGCATCAGGGGCGCGAGGCGGGTTTGCTTTCCCGCCAGCGGCTGGCGGCATTGCAGGCGGCTTATCCGCGCCAGCGTGGCCAGTTTCCACTCAGTTATCATCTGATTTATGGAGTGATTTACCGTGATTGAGCGCTTTTTCGTCACCGGAACCGATACCGAAGTCGGTAAAACCGTGGCCAGCAGTGCGCTGTTGCAGGCCGCCGCTGCCGCAGGTTTACGCTGTGCCGGTTATAAGCCGGTGGCGTCCGGCAGCGAGATGACGCCTGATGGCCTGCGTAATACAGATGCGCTGGCGTTGCAGAAAAACAGCAGCGTGCCGTTGGGTTACGCCGAAGTAAACCCTTACACCTTCGCGGAGCCGACGTCGCCACATATCGCCAGCCAGGCAGAAGATCGGCCGATTTCTCTGATCCGGCTTTCTGCTGGTTTACGCCATCTTGAACAGCGTGCCGACTGGCTGCTGGTGGAAGGGGCCGGGGGATGGTTTACCCCGCTTTCTGAGCTGTATACCTTTGCCGATTGGGTACAACTGGAGCAGTTGCCGGTGATCCTGGTGGTGGGCATCAAGCTAGGTTGTATCAACCATGCTTTGCTCACGGCGCAGGCGATTCAGCAGGCGGGGCTGCCCTTGGCTGGCTGGATCGCCAACGATATCACCAAGCCCGGAAAGCGCCACCAGGAGTACCTCGCTACGTTGCTCCGTATGCTGCCAGCGCCGCTGCTGGGGGAGATCCTGCACCTGCCGCAGGTAGAGCAACAGACACTGGGTCAGTATCTCGATCTTACCGCCTTGCAATCCGCTGGCTGAGTGACAAAAGCTTATCCTGCCAGATAGGTATTAATTAATGCCTCATCAAGCTGTGCCAAGGTGCCGTTGGCCACGTTGCGGCCTTGATCCATCAGGAAAAAGCAATCCGCCACGTGGCGCACAAACGGCAATGTATGCTCCACCAGCAAAATGGTCATGCCTAATTCGTGATTCAGCCTGCGGATAATATTGCTGATTTCTTTCGCCTGCGAAGAGGAGATGCCTGCTGTTGGTTCATCGAGGATCAGCAACTCCGGCTCCAGCACCAGTGCGCGGGCGATCGCCAGCTGTTGCTGCTCATCGCCACACAAATCCCCGGCACGATACAGCAACATGGCCCGCAGATGGGGGAACAGACTGTAAATCATCGGCGGAATACGCCGGGTTTTGTCATGCCCGGCCAGCAGCGCTATCTGAAGGTTTTCCTCCACGCTCAGTTGGGAGAAGATTTGCCGCCCCTGCGGCACGTAACTGATACCCAGTGCCGCCCGATTTTCCATCGGCTGCTGCAACAGATTTTGCGGTGGTTCATTGGCCAGTTGCCAGGTCATGCTGCCGCTGACAATCGGCAAATGCCCCATAATGCAATTAACCAGCGTAGTTTTACCCACGCCGTTGCGGCCAAGCAACGTGGTGCATTGCCCACGCGGCAGTTCAAGGCTGACATCCCACAATATATGGTTATGCCCATAATATTGATTTACTGCGCGTAAACTTAGCATTTTGCATTCTCCTCAAAGAGGCGTGTTCACTCGTGGATGGGATGAGCGACTCCGTTTTCAGGTACAGTTATGCGGTGTGTAAAGAATTCAGCAATTCTCAGGCCAACTTTAATGGTATAGCGCAAAACGGGAGGTGTTACCGTTTTGTTAATTGCTGCGGCTGTGCTGGCGGAGGGGGCTGTGGGAGCCGAAAAAATGCCTGTCATTAACGCGGGAGGTTTTTGCACTTTTGTGGTGCGGCGTTGACGGGAAATGGTGCAAGTTCCGGCAGATTGTCGCAACAGGCAGTGACCTGAACGGGGAAGAAAGAAAATGAGATCTGGGCAATGACTGCTTTTAGTATTAATTGTCATAACCAAAGCCAGATTTTTGTGAAAAAATAACTAAAAAATCGCCTTAGACGACATTTTAGCGAGAAAACCGTTCTTTCTGTAACTCCCGGCTCCCATGGGGTAGTGTGAGTTATCCACCATTCCTGTGGATAACCTTGTGCATTATCCCTAGAAAAGCGGCGTAAACAGAGAGCGGACGCGGGTTGTGTTCGCGTTGCCCGTATTCTCGTCTTTTTTATAAAAACAATAATTATCAATAAGTTAATTAAAATCAAGCAAGCCAATAACAACTTGGCGCGCTACGCGTCATTTTTGCTCTGAATGCTATCGAGATGTTAATTATTGCCGGGCTCTGGGGATAAAATGGTGGTTGACAATAAAAATGCCACGCTGCTGTAACCTCCTTGGTGCACAGATGCTTGGTTAACGCACGCTAAAGCGACAAATCCACTTGAAGCTGGTTTTATATCCAGTATTATAAGCGCTGGCGAAGATCGCTAGGGTTTTCCATACTTAGGAGCCGCTGTTCGCAGATGCTATCCTCGTCGCCCGGTTGCCACTCGAATTATTCAGGGTATATATGAGCAAAATTTTCAAACTGCATTCAGAATTTGCACCGGCCGGCGATCAGCCGGAGGCCATTCGCAAGCTGGAAATGGGGCTGGAGGATGGCCTGGCGCACCAGACCTTGCTGGGGGTGACCGGATCGGGCAAGACCTTTACCATCGCTAACGTGATCGCCGATCTCAACCGGCCAACCATGGTGCTGGCACCGAATAAAACCCTGGCGGCACAGCTCTATGGCGAGATGAAAGAGTTCTTTCCCGAGAATGCGGTGGAGTATTTTGTCTCCTATTACGATTACTACCAACCGGAAGCCTACGTCCCTAGCTCCGATACCTTTATCGAGAAAGACGCCTCGATAAACGAACACATTGAACAGATGCGCCTTTCGGCCACCAAAGCGCTGCTTGAGCGGCGTGATGTGGTGGTGGTGGCATCGGTTTCTGCAATCTACGGCCTGGGCGATCCCGATCTTTACCTGAAGATGATGCTGCACCTGACCAAGGGCATGATCATCGATCAGCGCTCGATCCTGCGCCGCCTGGCTGAGCTGCAATATACCCGCAACGATCAGGCATTCCAGCGTGCCACTTTCCGCGTGCGCGGTGAAGTGATCGACATCTTCCCGGCGGAATCAGACGAACTGGCGCTGCGCGTCGAACTGTTTGACGAAGAGGTGGAACGCCTGTCGCTGTTTGATCCGCTCACCGGCCAGGTTGAGCAGGTGGTGCCCCGTTTCACCATCTACCCTAAATCCCACTACGTCACACCACGGGAACGTATCCTGCAGGCGATGGAGGAGATCAAGGTGGAACTGGAACAGCGGCGCAAGGTGTTGCTGGCTAACAATAAGCTGCTGGAAGAGCAACGCTTGGCACAGCGTACCCAGTTTGATCTGGAGATGATGAACGAACTGGGTTATTGCTCGGGCATCGAAAACTACTCGCGCTACCTCTCCGGGCGCGGCGAGGGCGAGCCGCCGCCGACGCTGTTCGACTACTTGCCCGCCGATGGCTTGCTGGTGGTAGACGAATCGCACGTTACCATTCCGCAGATTGGCGGTATGTTCAAAGGCGACCGTTCACGCAAAGAAACGCTGGTGGAATACGGTTTTCGTCTGCCTTCGGCGCTGGACAACCGGCCGATGCGCTTTGAAGAGTTTGAAGCGCTGGCCCCGCAAACCATCTATGTCTCCGCTACGCCGGGTAAATATGAGCTGGAAAAATCCGGTGGCGATATTATCGATCAGGTAGTGCGCCCAACCGGCCTGTTGGATCCTGTGGTGGAAGTCCGCCCGGTGACGACCCAGGTTGACGACCTGCTTTCCGAGATCCGCAAGCGCGTGGCGATCAACGAACGCGTGCTGGTGACTACGCTGACCAAACGCATGGCGGAAGACCTGACGGAATACCTGGAGGAACACGGCGAGCGGGTGCGTTATCTGCACTCGGATATCGACACCGTAGAACGTGTTGAAATCATCCGTGATTTGCGCCTTGGTGAGTTCGACGTGCTGGTGGGGATCAACCTGCTGCGGGAAGGATTGGACATGCCTGAGGTGTCGCTGGTGGCGATCCTGGACGCCGATAAAGAGGGCTTCCTGCGTTCAGAGCGCTCGCTGATCCAGACCATTGGCCGTGCAGCGCGTAACCTCAACGGTAAGGCGATTCTGTACGGCGACAGAATTACCGATTCCATGGCCAAGGCGATCGGTGAAACCGAACGCCGCCGCGCCAAGCAGCAGGCGCATAACGAAGCCAACGGCATTGTACCTAAGGGCCTGAACAAGAAAGTGGCCGATATTATGCAACTGGGGAACCCGAGTTCGCGTAGCAAGCACAAAGGCAGAGGCAAGGCGGCAGAAAGCGCGGCGCAGTACAAACACCTCACGCCAAAAGCATTGGATCAGAAAATCCGCGAGTTGGAAGGCCAGATGTATTCCCATGCGCAAAACCTGGAGTTCGAGCAGGCCGCCGCCGTACGCGACGAAATTCATCAGTTGCGCGAGCAGTTTATTGCGATTTCATAACTGCGCTAACTAGGAAGGCGACGGGTATAAATCCATTGCCGCGTGGGCGTTTACTGATTAAGGTATGCGCCCGAATTATTGATATGAGTTGCCGAGCATGACTGCACATCCATCAAAAGATCCGCTACATGGTATTACGCTGGAACAATTACTGAACAAGTTGGTGGAACAGTATGGCTGGAGCGGGCTGGCTGAACGCATCCGTATCAACTGTTTCAGCAGCGATCCGAGCATCAAGTCCAGCCTGAAGTTTTTGCGCCGCACGCCGTGGGCGCGCAAGCAGGTGGAAGATCTCTATATCGACACCGTCAGCGATAACCCGTGGCACCGTGGCAAGGACTGAACTAAGTACGGGTAGCCAGTTGCACCAGTGCCTGATCGAGCGCCAGACGCAGTAACTGGCGATCATGGCGGTAAGGGATATCGGCGGCTTCCAGCGGTTGTTTTACCACAATGCGATCGTGCATTTCGTCCGTGTTGATATGCGGGCCAACCACCACCGCATCAATCATTTTCCGGCCGATTCTCTCTTCCATCAGTTCCAGCTTTTGTTTGAGCGTCAGTGCTGCGGCAGCAACGCTCAGCTCACGCCCCAGATTACCGATATAGATCATGCTGGCACTGCTGCGGCGCAGGGCTTGAGTCAGATCGTCAAGCAGTAGCAGCGGCATCAGGCTGGTGAGGAAACTGCCTGGCCCAATCAGGATCAGTTCAGCTTGCGCAATGGCTTCCACGGCTTCACGCGTGGTACGCACATGCGGGTAAAGCATCAACTCTTGCGGCATAGTTGCCAGTTGGTCGATATTCACTTCGCCGTAAATCTGATTGCCTTCATGATCGTGCGCTTCCAGGTCCACCGGTTGTTCCGACATCGGGATCAGCGCTGCCTCGACTTTCAGCAGGTTGCGTACCAGATTGATCGCCTCCAACGGGCGCACGCTGAGATGATCCAGCGCTTTCAGCATCAGATTGCCCAGATTATGCCCGGCCAGTTCACCATTACCGCTAAAACGGTATTCAAACATCGCAGAAGCCACGCTGGGTTCGGTAATCAGCTGATTCAGGCAATTACGCGTATCACCCCAGGCGATACCGCCTTCGGAACGGCGGATACGGCCGGTAGAGCCCCCATTATCGGTTGTCGTGATAATACCGGTTAAACGGGATCCTAAAGACGACAGAGACGACATCACGCGGCCAAGACCATGACCACCACCTAATGCCACCACCCGATCGAGATCGGCGAGGGTTCGATTGCGCATAAAATTCCTTAATACACTGGGCGTTGACTGCCTGCATAAAGTAGCGGATTTAACGAGAAAACGCGAAAAAGAGTGTGGTTTGCGTGATTCTGGTCAATTCGCCTGCGTAACAGGTGTTTACTATGGTTAACCAGATTTGGATCCGTAAAATCGCTGTATATAAAATTATATAGCGTAATTGCGCGTTGGCTATCGCATTTGTTTCGCGCTAGAATTCTGCTGAAAACCACGGTTTCATTCGGGTTACCTCAGGTAGCCGGGATTGAAATCCAAACTCCTAGCCTTTGTGCCTACGTTGTTCCACGGGAACGATAGGGTGCCTGGGCCGTGGCGAAGTCAGCCACCAGGGTGCAGAGTGGAAACGCTCGCATCTCCCGTATTTGGAAGGTGTTATGGTACCGCAACTCATTGATGCTTTTGAGCGCAAGTTCTATTACTTGCGCCTGTCGATCACCGACGTGTGTAACTTTCGTTGCACCTATTGTCTGCCGGATGGCTACAAACCGAACGGCAGCCCCAAGACCTTTCTCTCGTTGGACGAAATCCGCCGCGTCAGCCGCGCGTTTGCCGAACTGGGTACTGAAAAAGTACGCCTGACCGGTGGCGAGCCCTCGTTGCGTCGCGACTTTACCGAGATCGTCGCCGCGGTGCGCGAAAACCCGGCGATCCGCACGCTGGCAGTGACCACCAATGGTTACCGCTTGGCGCGTGACGTGGCCCGCTGGCGCGATGCTGGCCTCACGGCGATTAACGTCAGCGTCGACAGCCTCGATCCACGCCAGTTTCACGCCATCACCGGGCAGGACAAATTTCGTCAGGTGATGGCAGGCATCGACGCTGCTTTTGCTGCCGGTTACCGCAAGGTCAAAGTCAACGTGGTGCTGATGCGTGATGTTAACCACCAGCAACTGGCCAGTTTTCTTCATTGGATCAAGGATCGCCCGATCCAACTGCGTTTTATTGAACTGATGGAAACCGGCGAAGGCAGTGAACTGTTCCGCAAACACCATGTTTCCGGCAACGTGATCCGCCAGCAACTGGAACAACAGGGTTGGCAACGTTTGGCGCGTGGTTATAGCGATGGCCCGGCGCAGGTGTTCAGCCACCCGGATTATCAGGGTGAGATTGGGCTGATCATGCCTTATGAGAAAGATTTCTGTGCCAGTTGCAACCGGTTGCGGGTTTCCGCCATTGGTAATCTGCACCTGTGCCTGTTTGGTGAACAAGGTATTACCCTGCGCGATCTGCTGGCGGATGACGCTCAGCTCGAAGAGCTGAAAATGCGTATTCAGGGCGGATTGCTTAGCAAAAAGCAGACGCATTTCTTGCATCAGGGTAATAGTGGCATCACGCAGAACTTATCGTTTATCGGCGGCTGATACCCGTATATTTCAAGCCACAGCGTTGATGCGCTCACCCCAGTCACTTACCTAAGTAAGCTCCTGGGGATTCACGCATTTGCCGCCTAGCTGTAACTTGAAATCTACAGGGTATCCACACTAGGGGAGCATATTTAGCTATGAGCCAGACCAGCAGCGAATTTATTCCAGCAAAAATTGCCATTCTGACCGTTTCGGACAGCCGTGGCGAAGCGGAAGATACCTCCGGCCAATATTTGCAGGAAGCGGCACAAGAAGCCGGGCATCAGGTGGTGGCACGCGCCATCGTTAAAGACAATATTTACCAGATCCGTGCGCAGGTTTCCGCGTGGATTGCCAGCGATAGCGTGCAGGCGGTGTTAATCAACGGTGGCACCGGTTTTACCGCCGGTGATAACACGCCCGAAGCCTTATTGCCGCTGTTTGACCGCGAAGTGGAAGGGTTTGGCGAACTGTTCCGCATGGTGTCGTTTGAAGAGATTGGCACCGCGACCATTCAGTCGCGCGCTCTGGCCGGTATCGCCAATCGGACGGTGATCTTCGCCATGCCGGGTTCCACCCGCGCTTGCCGAACCGCTTGGGAACGCATTATTGAAGAGCAGTTGGATGCGCGCCATCGTCCGTGCAACTTCCTGCCCCATATGAAGAAATAATTTATGACACAGTTAACCCATATCAATGCCGCAGGCGAAGCCCATATGGTGGATGTTTCTGCCAAGGCGGAAACGGTGCGTGAAGCGCGTGCCGAGGCTTTTGTTGAAATGCATGCCACGACGCTGGCGATGATTATTGACGGCAGCCATCACAAAGGGGACGTGTTTGCTACCGCGCGCATTGCCGGTATTCAGGCGGCGAAACGCACCTGGGAACTGATCCCGCTGTGCCACCCGTTGATGCTGAGTAAAGTGGAAGTGCAGCTCGAGGCACAGCCAGAACATAACCGCGTGCGCATCGAAACCTGCTGCCGCCTGACCGGCAAAACCGGAGTGGAAATGGAAGCGCTGACCGCCGCTTCGGTGGCGGCGCTCACCATTTACGATATGTGCAAAGCGGTACAGAAGGACATGGTGATCGGCCCGGTGCGGTTGCTGGCGAAAAGCGGTGGCAAGTCCGGTGATTTCAAGGTGGAGTTATGATCAATATTCTTTTCTTTGCGCAGGTACGTGAACTGGTGGGTACCAGTTCGCTGAGCGTGCCCGCGGAATACCCTACGGTAGAAGAACTGCGTAAAGCGCTGTGTGAACGCGGCGACCGTTGGGCGCTGGCGCTGGAGCCCGGCAAGCTACTGACGGCGGTCAACCAATCGCTGGTGGCGAGCGAGCATCCGCTGCGCGCCGGTGATGAAGTGGCCTTCTTCCCGCCGGTCACCGGGGGTTAAGCGTGGAAAATACCCGTATCCGCGTCGGCGCTGCCCCGTTCAGCGTTGGCGAAGAGTATCAATGGCTGGCGCAGTGTGACGACGACGGCGCAGTCGTCACCTTCACCGGCAAAGTGCGTAACCATAATCTGGGGGATGGCGTCAGCGCCTTATCGCTGGAGCATTATCCCTGTATGACCGAAAAAGCGCTGGCAGAGATTGTGGTCGAAGCGCGTGCCCGTTGGCCGTTGCAGCGGGTCACGGTGATCCACCGCGTCGGCGATCTGTTCCCTGGCGATGAGATTGTGTTTGTCGGCGTTACCAGCGGGCACCGCAGCCAAGCGTTCGACGCCGCGCAGTTCATCATGGATTACCTGAAAACCCGCGCACCTTTCTGGAAGCGTGAAGCTACCGAGCAAGGGGAACGCTGGGTCGAAGCCCGCGATACCGATCGGCAAGCGGCAAAACGCTGGTAAATCCCGCATCAACAGCGGAAGTATACTCTAAATAATTCGAGTTGCAGGACAAAAACGCAACGTGTTTTTGAACAGCACTTGTGCTGGCCCCGTAGGGGCGAGGCCCAGGATTGGGCCGAGTAACGCGGCAAGGGAGTGAAGCCCCAGGAGCATAGAACACTATGTGACTGGGGTGAACGAGCGCAGCTAACGCACATGCAACTTGAAGTATGACGAGTATAAATCAATACCTTTGCCGGTTCCGTGTAACGTTTTCTGTGATACGCTTATTACTGGCAGGGGTGTTTCCCCAAAACTTAGTTCACATGTAAAAGGTAACCGTCATGGACCGATATCCACGTAATGGTTCGATCGTCGAGCGTGCCAACAGCGGCATTCAGGCTTATATGGCGCAGGTTTATGGCTGGATGACCTGTGGTTTGCTGTTGACCGCGTTTGTGGCCTGGTATGCTTCACAAAGTGAAGCGATCATGTCTTTTATTTTCTCCAGCAATATTACGTTCTTTGGCCTGATTATTGCCCAGTTAGGGTTGGTGTTTGTGATTTCCGGCATGGTGAATCGCCTTAGCGGCACGGTGGCCACCGGGCTGTTCATGCTCTATTCGGCGTTAACCGGGCTCACGCTATCCAGTATCCTGTTGGTTTATACTGGCGCGTCGATCGCCAGCACCTTTGTGGTGACCGCCGGGATGTTCGGTGCTATGAGCCTGTACGGTTACACCACCAAGCGCGATCTGAGCGGTCTTGGCAGCATGTTGTTTATGGGGCTGATCGGCATTGTACTGGCTTCGCTGGTGAACATCTGGCTGAAAAGCCCGGCGCTGACCTGGGCGATTACCTACATCGGTGTGGTGGTGTTTGTCGGTTTGACGGCGTATGACACGCAAAAACTGAAAGCCCTGGGCGAGCAGTTGAATGCCGATGACCGAGACGGCTTCCGCAAATACGCCATCGTAGGCGCGCTGACGCTGTATCTTGACTTCATCAACCTGTTCCTGATGCTATTGCGCATTCTGGGCAACCGCCGCTAATACCCGTCGTCTTTCAAGCTGCAGCGTTGTTGGCTGCGCGCGTGGACCCCAGTCACTTACTTGAGTAAGCTCCTGGGGATCCACGCTCTTGCCGCCTAGCTGCAACTCGAAATCCATAGGGTATTCAGTGTGAATACCCTTTTTCTTGGTTAAGCAATCTTCCTTCTGAACATCGCATAAGCCGCGCTGCCGGTGGTAGCGGTGATCGCCAGCAATGGCCACAGGCTGTGCCAGATAATGCTGAAGCTGGCGTCCTTGAGGTAAATTTGTTTGGTAATATCGGTGAAGTGACGAATAGGGTTAGCCCAGGTGAGATGTTGCAGCCACACCGGCATGTTCTCTACTGGTGAAACATAGCCGGAAAGCAGGATCGCTGGCATCATAAACACGAACACGCCGATAAACGCCTGTTGCTGAGTGGCGCACAGCGACGAGATCAACAGCCCGAATCCCACCAGCGAAAGCCCGTAAATCAGCATGGTGGCGTAGAACAGCAACAGCGAACCGGCAAACGGGATCTGATAGGCAAAGATACCGATAAACAGCACGATCGACGCCTGAAAAGTGGCAACCACCAGCGCGGGCACCGCCTTGCCAATAAAGATCTGCCAGGTGGTCAGCGGCGACACCAGCAACTGCTCCAGCGTACCCTGCTCACGTTCACGCGCTACCGAAAGCGAAGTCACAATCAACACGCCGATGGTGGTGATCATCGCAATCAACGAAGGCACCACAAACCATTTGTAATCCAGATTCGGGTTATACCAGTTGCGCACCACCAGTTCGCTGTTGTTGGGCTTGGCGCGCCCGCCGATCAGCTCATTCTGATAATCCTGCACAATCTGCTGCACATAGTTGGCGGCGATCTGCGCGCTGTTGGAGTTGCGGCCATCGAGGATCAACTGCAACGCCGCCGTATTACCACTGGCGATATCGCGCGAAAAGTTGGCCGGGAAGCGGATCAGCAGCAGCGCTTTCTGGTTATCGATGGTGGTTTTGATCTCTTGCGGGCTGCGTAGCAGCAGGACGTGCGAAAACGCTTTGGCTTTGGCAAAGCGCTGGGTCAGCTCGATCGATGCTTGGCCGCTGTCCTCGCTGTACACCGCAATGGTGGCATTGGTCACTTCCAGCGTGGCGGCGAACGGGAATAGCAGCACCTGTAAGATCACCGGCATCACCAGAATGGCGCGGGTTTGCGGATCGCGCAGCAGCGACTGCATTTCTTTGACGATCAGTGTCCAGAGACGGTGAAACATATTCTCTCCTCAATCCAGCCGTCGCGGGGTTTTCCAAGCCGTTAGGCCGATAAACACCACCGCAGAAGCGATCAGAAACAGCAGGTTAACCAGCAGCACGCTGCCGATATTGCCTGCCAAAAACAGCGTTTGCAGCGTGCTGACAAAATAACGCGCCGGAATGACATAGGTCACCGCGCGAACCACGGCGGGCATGCTGTCGATCTGGAAAATAAAGCCGGAAAGCATAATTGACGGCAGAAAAGCGGCGTTCAGCGCCACCATTGCCGCGTTGAACTGGTTGCGGGTGATGGTGGAAATCAGCAGCCCCATGCCGAGCGTGCTGGCCAGGAACAGGCTGCTGATAACAAACAGGATCAGCAATGAACCCCGGTAGGGCACGCCGAGCACAAACACTGAAACCACCATGCACAGCACCATGGCGATCATGCCAAGGAAGTAATAAGGCACCAGCTTGGAGAGCAACAGTTCGCTGCGCGTCACCTGAGTGGACAGCAGTGCCTCCATGGTGCCGCGCTCCCATTCACGGGCGATCACCAGCGAAGTCAGGATCGCGCCAATCACCGTCATAATGATGGTGATCGCCCCAGGGATAATAAAGTGCTGGCTGATCGCCGCTGGGTTAAACCAGTAGCGCATCTGGATCTCAATCAACGGGGTTAATTGCTGCCCTTGATCGGTAGCGCGCTGCTGCTGCCAAATCTGCCAGACCCCTTGGGTATAGCCCTGCACAAAATTGGCGGTATTGGGCTCGCTGCCGTCGGTAATCACCTGCAACGGCGCGCGATCGGACGGCCGTGCCATATGCTCGGCGAAGTCGTTCGGGATCACCACCAGCCCACGGATGCTGCCCGCCTGCATCATTTGTATCAGCTGCTGGCGATTATCGCTGATGGTCGGTTCAATATAGGGTGAACCGGCAAAGGCATTGGCCAGATCGCGGGCTTCTTCACTGTGCTGTTCCAGCAGGATCCCCAAGCGCAGCTTGCTGGAGTCCAGATTGATGCCGTAACCGAAGATAAACAGCAACATCAGCGGGATGACGAAGGCGATCAGGCCGCTGCTCGGATCGCGCAGGATTTGCCGCGTTTCTTTCAGGCACAGCGCGCGCAGGCGCCGCCAGGAAAAGCCGCTGTTATCGCTCATGACGTTTCCTCTCGGTCGTAACCCTGTACCAGCTCGATAAACGCCTGTTCCATTGTAGGATTGGGGTTTTCGGCACTGGCGATCTGCTGTTTGAGTTCGTCCGGCGTACCGGCGGCGATAATCTTGCCGCGATACACCAGCCCGATGCGATCGCAGTATTCCGCCTCATCCATAAAGTGGGTGGTGACCATCACCGTGACGCCTTTATCCACCATACCGTTGATATGCAGCCAGAACTCGCGGCGGGTAAGGGGATCAACCCCCGAGGTGGGCTCATCAAGAAACAGAATATCCGGCTCATGCATCAGCGCGCAGGCCAGCGCCAGCCGCTGTTTGAAACCGAGCGGCAAAGAATCCGGCGCCTGGTTGAGGATCGGGCCGAAGTTGAAAGCGGTAGACATCTCGTTGATCTTATCGCGCTGCGCCTTGCCGCTCAGGCCATACACGCCAGAGAAAAATTTCAGGTTCTGCGCCACCGTCAGGTTGCCGTACAGCGAGAACTTCTGCGCCATATAGCCCAGGTGCTGGCGCGCTTTGCCGGAGCTGGTTTTCAGATCCATCCCCAGCACCAGCGCTTTGCCGTCGCTCGGTACCAGCAAACCGCACATCATCTTGAAGGTGGTGGACTTACCGGCCCCGTTGGGACCGAGCAGGCCGAAGATTTCACCCCGTTGCACCTTGAAATCCACATGATCGGTAGCGGCAAAATGGCCAAACCTTTTCGTTAACCCTTGCGCTTCAATCACCGTTTCCGAACTATCGCCCGCCACGGTGGGCATGATCTCCGCCAGCGCCGATTTGCTGCTTGGCCCGCCGCCGAGCAGATCGATAAACGCATCCTCAAAACGCGGATCTGCTTCAGTCAGTTCGGCAGTGGGTAGCTCCAGATCGCGTAATATCTGCTGATGGTCTTCTCCCGGTTTCAGGATCAAGCGCAGATACTTACCCTGAATCACGCCATCGCTGACGGTAGGCAAACAGATCGCCTGTTGCAGCAGCGCACGGTGGCTACCAGCCGGAACCTCGATCAGCACGGTGCGCCCGGCCATGCGTTGGGTAAGTTCCTGCGGCGCGCCGCTGAACAGCAATTCGCCCTCGTTCATCAGCAGCACTTCGCGGCACTGTTCGGCTTCGTCCAGATACGAGGTGCTCCAGAGGATCAGCATGCCGTCGTTGGCCAGTTCATGCACCATGCGCCACAGTTCGCGGCGCGATATCGGGTCGACCCCAACGCCGGGTTCGTCCAGTAACAATACCTGCGGTTGGCCGAGCAAGGTACAGGCCAGCCCGAGTTTCTGCTTCATGCCGCCGGAAAGTTTGCCCGCCAAGCGTTCGGTAAAACGGGTCAGATCGGTAAAGGTCAGCAGCCGTTCGAAGGTTTGTTTGCGCAGATCGCCGGTGACGCCGCGCAGGTCGGCGTACAGCGTCAGGTTTTCCATCACCGTCAGGTCTTCATACAGGCCGAATTTCTGCGGCATGTAGCCGAGAATGGCGTGCAGTTGGCGATCTTGAACGATCGGATCCAGCCCGGCGACGCGCAGTTGGCCACTGCTGGGTTTCAGCAATCCGGCCAGCATGCGTAACAGGGTGGTTTTGCCCGCGCCGTCGGGGCCGACCAGCCCGGTGACCGCCCCGCTGCGCAACGTCGTCGTCAGGCTGGCAACCGCCGGTTTGGTGAGTGACGGGAAGCGCTTCTCCAGCGCCACCAGTTCAATCGTGTGTGCCTGTTCCATCACCCTTCCTTACGGCTGTGTGAAACGGAGGGTGACCGGCATGCCCTGGCGTAATGCATCGTCGGCATCGGTGACAATCACCCGCAGGCGATACACCAGATCGGTACGCAGATCCGGCGTTTCGACGCTTTTCGGGGTAAATTCGGCGGTAGGTGAAACAAAACCAATCTTGCCGTGATAGGGCTGGCCGGGGCGGCTGTCGGTATAAATGCTCAGTTCCGCCCCTGGAACCGCTTTGCCCAGGCTGGCTTCATTAATATAGGCGCGTACCCATACCGGTTCGGTCAGCGACAGGGTAAACACCGTGCTGCCCGCCGCGAGCATGGTGCCGGGTTCAACCGCCCGCGTCAGGACGGTGCCCGCGGAGGGGGAAATCAGCGTGGTGTCTTGCAGATTCAACTGCGCCTGTGCCAGTACTGCCTCGGTTTGCGCCAGATTGGCTCTGGCTTCGGCGATTTGCTGAGGGCGGTTACCGCTCAGGTATTGCGTCAGTTTATCTTTCGCCGCCTGTAGGTTGGCCTGAGCCTGATTGCGTAGGGTACGGGCGTCTTCCAACGCATCGGCGGAAGTGGCCTTTTTCGCCCATAAACCCTGCTGCCGTTGCAGGAAGCTATCGGCATAGTTGAAGGCCGAGAGGCGCTGCGCTACTTCCGAGCGCACCTGGGCGATCTCTTCATCACGATAACCGGCCTGCAACAGCGCCAGCTTGGCGGTAGCGCTGGCGACGTTGGCCTGTGCCTGCTGCAACGCATTAAGGTTAGGGGCATCATCCAGTTTGCCGAGCAACTGCCCCGGTTGCACGCTGTCCCCTTCGTCAACCGCCAGCGTGGCGAGCCGCCCGTCGACGCGGAAGCCCAGATTCACCGTGCGAATATCCACGTTACCGTACAGCGTCAGCGGTTTTTCCTGCTGTTGTTGGTAATGCCAGATGCCGTAGGCGGCAATTAACACGATAACGATGCCAATAATGCCAATTTTTTTCTTGTTCATAATGCTTCCTGTCGGTTGCAGTGTGAAAGAAGGGGGGCCATACCCTAAATAATTCGAGTTGCAAGAAGGCGGCAACGCAGCGAGTCCCCAGGAGCTTACTCAAGTAAGTGACTGGGGTGAGCGAGGAAAGCCAACGCACATGCAACTTGAAGTATGACGGGTATATGCGCCGTAACGCTGGCGCAGCCCATTAACCAGAATCTCGATATGTTCAGCCAGCACGGCGCTGATCTGCGCGGCCTCATCGCTGCCGATCTGCTGCCAACCCGCCTGACGGCGCACGGTTTCACGCGCGACGCGGAATGACAGCACCTCGCCAATCAGCGCGTGGGTATGCAGCACAATCTTGGTCGATTGCGCATCGAGGCCGGTATAGCCCGCCAGCAAGCGGCACAGCATCTGGTGCAAGGGCGCAATCACCTGCTGGTGGATTAGCGGATAAGCGTCGGTAGGGGAGAGCTGTTCGCGCGACATGATTTTGCTCAGGTTGAGCGTTTGCGGCTGGGTCATTAATTCACTGAAGTCCAGCAAGCCACGTTTGAGGTGGTACAGATACCGCTCCGGCGGGCGCTGTGGCGCTGGCAGCAGCCAGAAATCTTCGACTTCCTGGCTTTGCGTACGGAAAGTTTGCTGAATAAAATCGGCGATCCACTGTGCCACTGCCAGATACAAGCCCTCTTTCGAGTTGAAATAATAGGTGATGGCAGCGATGTTCTGCCCGGCGCGCTGGGCGATCTCCCGCGTTGTGGCTCCCTGAAGTCCGTATTCGCCGAACACTTCAATGGCGGCCGCGAGCAGTTGTTGGCGCGCCTGTTCACCGCGTGCCCGGCTGGGAGTATGTTGATTGTCCGTTGATGGCATGACTGACTCACAAAAGTTAATCATATGATTGATTAACTTTAGGCCCGGTAGTACGGAATGTAAACAGCAGTTTGGCTTTATTGCTGGATAGCTGACTCTTATTACGCAAAATTGCTTCTTTTTGTTCGATTTCTGTTACAATCAGCCGCTTGGTGCACTGCAGTTTGTGCCAATCCCTCGTGGTATGCCGAGGTTGTGCCGCAAACAAAAACGCGAGCACCGCCTTATGCCCCGTCTGATCATCCTCCCAGGAAACTGCACCGAACATTGTTAGGTTAGGGGGGATCTGGAGTTTTTCTCTACTATGTCATTTGAAAACCTCGGCTTAAGTGCCGAAATTCTGCGCGCTGTTGAAGAACAGGGCTATCGCGAACCTACGCCAATTCAACGTCAGGCAATCCCTGTCGTCTTGGAAGGTCGTGACCTGATGGCCAGCGCCCAGACCGGTACCGGTAAAACCGCTGGTTTTACCCTGCCGCTGTTGCAGTTGCTGAGCAAGCATGATCATCCGATCAAAGGCCGCCGCCCGGTGCGTGCGCTGATCCTGACGCCAACCCGC
This sequence comes from Serratia sp. HNCC26DJ206, assembly GCF_057180605.1. Taxonomy (NCBI): domain Bacteria; kingdom Pseudomonadati; phylum Pseudomonadota; class Gammaproteobacteria; order Enterobacterales; family Yersiniaceae; genus Serratia; species Serratia sp. HNCC26DJ206. The sequence goes on along the minus strand of NZ_JBXUGP010000019.1, from coordinate 55,795 downwards.
GAGTTGGCTGCACAGATCGGCGAAAACGTCGAGTCTTACAGTAAACACCTGCGCTTGCGTTCGCTGGTGGTGTTTGGTGGCGTGAGCATCAACCCGCAGATGATGAAGCTGCGCGGCGGCGTCGATATTCTGGTGGCAACACCGGGCCGCCTGCTGGATCTGGAACATCAGAACGCGGTCGATCTGTCCAAGATTGAAATTCTGGTGCTGGATGAAGCAGACCGCATGCTGGATATGGGCTTTATCCATGATATCCGCCGCGTGCTGTCCAAGCTGCCAGCGAAGCGCCAGAACCTGCTGTTTTCTGCCACCTTCTCCGATGAGATCAAAGGGCTGGCCAGCAAACTGCTGCACAACCCGGCGTCGGTGGAAGTGGCTCGCCGCAACACCGCTTCCGAGCAGATCGAGCAGAGCGTTCACTTTGTGGATAAAAAGCGCAAGCGTGAACTGCTTTCCCAGATGATTGGCGAAGGTGATTGGAAGCAGGTGCTGGTATTTAACCGTACCAAGCACGGCGCGAACCATCTGGCTGAACAGCTGAATAAAGATGGCATTACCGCCGCGGCTATTCATGGCAACAAAAGCCAAGGGGCACGTACGCGTGCGCTGGCCGACTTTAAAGACGGCAAAATCCGTGTGCTGGTGGCGACCGATATCGCTGCACGCGGTCTGGATATCGATCAGTTGCCACACGTGGTGAACTACGAGTTGCCAAACGTGCCGGAAGATTACGTGCACCGCATTGGCCGTACCGGCCGTGCCGAATGCACCGGTGAAGCGATTTCGCTGGTGTGCGTGGATGAACACAAACTGCTGCGTGATATCGAACGCCTGCTGAAGCGTGAAATCCCGCGTATTGCCCTGCCGGGTTATGAGCCGGATCCGTCGATTAAGGCGGAGCCGATCATCAACGGGCGTCAGGGCGGTGGCCGTGGTGCGTCAAATAGCGGCGGTCAGCGTGCGAGTCACGGTGGTCAACGCACGGGTAACGCCGGTGGTCAACGCGAAAATCGCGGTGGCGGCAGCGCCCGCCCACAGGGTGATGGCAAGCCGCGTTCTGGAGCGCCTGCGCGCCGTCCGCGTAGCCGCAAACCGGGCGAGTAAGCCTAAAAAAGCCGCTATTTATTGGCGGCTAATAAGAGAGCACCTACACCCTGTGAGCGCTATGCTGACAGGGTGTTTTTCTTTCTGCCTCCGTCAGCAATGTGGTGGGTCGTATTGGGGTATTTTCAGGTATTTTGATGGGCCGAATTGTACTATACCCAAAATAATTCGAGTGGCTTGTAGGCGGCAACAGAGCGAATCCCCAGGAGCTTACACCAGTAAGTGACTGGGGTGAGTGAGGGCAGCCAATACCCAAGCAACTTGAAGTATGAAGGGGATATAGGTATCAATAATACGCTTTTGCTTGGTTTCCGGCGGCTCTCACGTGCAGGTTATAAGACAGAGAAACAGATGATAAAACTCACTCATTTATACATCCGGCACGGGCTACTGTTGTTGGGGGTTTTATTGCTGGCAGGATGTGCGCGTTCAGACGCTTTGTGGGGCGTGGTGGATAAGCTCTGCATGGTGAATTATCAGCAAAAGCACAGTCCCGCTCCTTGCCAGCAGATTTATCTGCCCCCAGGCCAAGGCAAAGAGCAGGGGTTCAGCGTTATCCAAAACCCGCGTTATCCCTTTCATTTTATTCTTGTTCCTACCACACCGTTATCGGGTATTGAAAGCCCTCAGCTTTTGATGGATGGGCGCACGGATTACTTTGGCTACGCTTGGCTGATGCGCCACCTGTTAGCGTCCGAATATGGCCAGCCAGTGCCCGAGGATAGGTTGGGAATGGCGATCAATTCGGCTTATGGCCGCAGTCAGAATCAGTTGCATATTCACCTGACCTGCCTGCGTGAAGATGTGTACCGCCAGCTTCAGGCAGAACGTCCTTATATACAGGATAACTGGTCGCCATTGCCTGATAAGTTATTGCAGCACACCTATTACGCGCGTCGGGTGGTACAACCGGCGGCGATGGGGATTTACCCGATCCAATCCGTCGCCAGTTATTTTCATCTGTCGCCGCAGCAGTTAGCAGAGTACGGCGTAGCCTTGGTGCCAACCCAGTTCTCTGGGCAAAAAGGCTTTATCCTGCTGACAACAAAACGCGGTTGGGATAGCGGCAACCGTGCGTCGGTAGAGTCACTGCTGGATAAAAAGTGCGCGATTTTACCGCGTTAACACTATTTAATCGCCGCCAGAAGGCTTGTCTGACGCCGCCTTTCGCCCGTATCATGGCGCGTCTTTTTTTGCTGGGGTAGTCATGCGCGTATTTTTAGCTCCGATGGAGGGGGTTCTCGACTCTCTGGTGAGGGAATTGCTCACCGAGGTGAACGATTACGATCTCTGCATCACCGAATTTCTGCGCGTGGTCGATCAACTGTTGCCCGCAAAATCCTTCTATCGCCTCTGCCCCGAGCTTGAACATGCCAGCCGCACCCCTTCGGGTACGCTGGTTCGTGTGCAACTGCTCGGCCAATACCCACAATGGCTGGCGGAAAATGCTGCCCGCGCGGTGGAACTGGGATCGTATGGCGTCGATCTGAACTGTGGTTGCCCTTCAAAACACGTCAACGGCAGCGGCGGTGGTGCCACCTTGCTGAAAGATCCTGAACTGATTTATCAAGGGGCCAAAGCGATGCGCGCTGCGGTGCCCGCCCATTTACCGGTTTCGGTTAAAGTGCGCTTGGGGTGGGATTCGAACAGCCGTAGCTTTGAAATCGCTGACGCGGTGCAACAGGCCGGAGCCACCGAGCTGGCGGTGCATGGGCGTACCAAAGAGGATGGTTATCAGGCCGATCGCATCAACTGGCCCGCTATCGGTGAGATCCGCCAGCGGTTGTCTATTCCGGTGATCGCCAACGGTGAAATCTGGGATTACCAGAGCGCGCAGGATTGTATGCAGATAACCGGCTGTGATGCGGTCATGCTGGGGCGCGGTGCGCTGAACTTGCCTAACCTGAGCCGGATGGTGAAATACAACGAGCCGCGCATGCCGTGGCCGCAGGTGGTGCAGTTGCTGCAAAAATATGTTCATCTGGAAAAGCAGGGCGATACCGGTTTGTATCACGTGGCGCGTATCAAACAGTGGCTTGGCTATTTACGTAAAGAGTATCAGGAGGCCAACGCGCTGTTTACCGAGGTCCGCACGTTGAAAACCTCAGGCGATATTGCGCGGGCAATTAACCGGGCGAACTGATCGGTTTACCCTTAATCATAAACGGCGCACCCATTGCGGTAGCGCAGCGGCGAAACGTTCATCTTGTTACGGAAGAAGCGGCTGAAGGCGGCCTGAGAGGAAAAGCCGAGCCGTTCGCTGATATCGCTGAGGGTCAGGTTACGCTGTTGCAGCAGGCGGCAAGCCTCTTCCATTTTGGTCTGCTGTGCCAACTCGGTAAAGTTCTGGCCTTCATGCTGTAACTTGCGTTGCAGCGTCCAGCGTGGCATCGACATCTTTTGGCAAATCAGCGTGATTTCATTGGCCGGATTGGGCTGGTGTGATCTTGAGTTTTGGTAATGTGCTCTGAGACAGTTTTTCACCTGCATAGTGAGTGGGGCAGCGTTGCTGGTAAGGGTGTTGATCTCGCTATCGGCGGCTTTCTGGATAGTTTCGAACAGTTTGCGGTTATAAAAATCATAAGGCCTGTCGATATTTTGCTTGCTGAAGGTGAGGGTGTTGCGTGCGGCATTCATCTGGCAACTGAAACCCAACAGCGCTGACAGGTGCTGAGATTGCCTTGCGCTGGAGCAGGCACCTTTCAGCGTAACCTGAATCGAAGCGTAAGTTTGCCGATCGTAGTGGCCGATGAGTTCCGCCAGAATAATAAAATTACCCAATGGCGATGCCAGCGAGGCGCTCAGTATTTCGGGGCCGCTGTTGAGGTATTCCAGCATCAGTTGCTCATCATTTTCATAGACTTGAATATGGTCGGTCTGCCCAATGATATCGCGGTATTTCAGGTAATTTGCCACACCTTGGCGTAGGCTGCGGCTGTTGGTCAACAGCGAAGACAGGGTGCCCCAGGAGCGGAAAATATCCGTTAGGGCGAAATCCGGCTGATAGTCGTTAAACAGGAACTCACGCTTTTCTTCCACCAGAATCATCAGGCGATAGTGCTGTGCCGCAGAAATCCGGCTATCTGACTGGGTGAGCTCATAGGGGGAGATCCCGGTGCGGTGGTGGATCAACGCTGCGGGTACGTCTAGCTGTTGCAGAAAGGAAAACAGAAATCGGGAAACAATATTGGAAACCGTTTTGCTGTTACTCATGCTGTTATTCCGCTATCCATGGCAAAGAGTGAAATACCCAAGGGTATTTCACTCTTATCATCAAGTTATGTGCTGAGCAAGCGCCTATTTCACAACCTGGATTTGTGTAATCTCCTCCACGCTGCTGGCAGATGAACCCAGATACACGGCGCGCTGGCCGCTAGCAACCTGCCATTGTGCGGTGTTGACATCCCAATAAGACAGCGCGCGTTTTGCGATCGGTATCGTGACTTTGGTGGATTCCCCGGCGGCCAATTTCACCTTACTGAACCCGGCCAACGCTTTTTTCGCCATCGGCACGGCTGGGGTGGCTGGGGCACCTAAATAAACCTGTGGAACATCCACACCGGCGGCTGCTCCGGTATTGGTGACCGAGAAGCTGACGCTATAACCGTCTGCGGTAGCGGTCACGGTCGGTTCGCTATAAGAGAATTGGGTGTAAGACAAGCCATGGCCAAACGCGAAGCGCGGGGTGACGCTGTGTTGATCGTACCAGCGATAGCCAACAAATATTCCCTCTTCGTAAGTCACCGTACCGTCTACGCCTGGGAAACTTTGCGGCTCGTTGGCTGGGGTATAGTCTGCCAGTTTGAACGGTATCGAGATCGGCAAACGTCCGCCCGGCGATGCCTGACCAAACAGGATCTCCGCCGTAGCATCGGCCCCTTCCTGGCCGGGATACCACATGTTCAGCAGCGCGGCAGGTTTGTGCGCACCATCCAGCCAAGGCATCTCAATGGATGAACCGACGTTCAATACCACCACGGTATTCGGGTTGGCTTCGACCACCGCCTGGATCAGCGCATCCTGATCTTCGGGGAGGTTGAGCGATTCAATCAGGTCTTTCCCTTCGTTGCCTTCGGTATAGGCAAATAGCACCACGTTTGAGGCACTTTTGGCCGCGTTGACGGCATCGTCAAACCGCTGTTGTTTCAGCTCCGGGGTCATCCAGGCCAGCCTGAAGCTGGTGGGTTTTAGCGGATCGGCCAGATCGGTGGCAAAGTCACTGCCAACGCCTGGGATGGCGGTGATGGTAATCGGCTGTGGCACGCCCGCCTCAAGGTGGATTTTATAACCCGCCCATTGCAACCCATCGCGGGTGGAGATCAGCGAGATATCGGCAAAAGAAATCGAGCTGCTGTTGGCAATACCGATCTGCGGGTTGCCATTCTGATCGCCGGTACCGATTTTCAGGCTGGCACCGCCATTTTTCACCTGAATCTTCAGCTCATAATCGCCGGTGGTCGGTGCCGTCAGGTTACCGGACCAGGTGATCACTTGCTTGCCGTTGGGGGCCAATGGGTTGAGATTGGCGGTGGTGAAATCAAGCGCGTTGTCGACTGTGCCATCATCCCTCAACAGCCCTGGTTGCCCCTGATCGTGGCTCAGTGCGGATGCCGGAATGGCGATGCCGTCGAGATCAACACCAGGCTGATAGCTGACTTGCCCGCTGGAAAGCCGTTCCTCAATCGAGGCGAGCGGTGCTTTCATATTCAGCGGCTTAACGCGCGAACTACCGCCGCCGCCATAGTTAAGGCTGGCGGCCGTTTGGCCAATCACCGCCAGCGACGTGATGTTTTTTGCCTGTAGCGGCAGCGCGTTGTTGTCGTTGACCAACAACACGGCGCCATCAATGGCGGTTTCTTTGGCGATAACGCTGTTCTGATCTTTCAACTGATCGATGGTTTTCTTGGTCGGTGGCGTGCCATCCAGCAAATGGAATTTATCCATCTGGGTCAGGATGCGGTATACCGCTTTATCGACGGTAGCGACCGGCATCTCCTTATTCTGTACGGCATCAATCAGCAGAGTGCCGAACATATTGCCCCCCGGCATTTCCATATCCAGACCGGCGCTCAGCGGGGCTGGCGTCAGCGCTTCCAGGCCTTGTAACCCCGGCAGCACGGCGGCGTACCAATCCGTCATCACAAAGCCATCGTATTTCCACTGGGTGCGCAGAATATCCGTCAGCAGCGTCTTGTTGGCGCAGGCGTAATCGCTGTTTTTGCCGTCGATGGCCAGGCGGTTATAGGAGCACATAAACGAAGCCACACCGGCGTTAACCCCCTGTTCAAAGGCTGGCAGATAAATTTCGCGCATCGTGCGTTCATCAACGATGGTGTTGATGGTCATACGATCGGTTTCCTGATTGTTGGCCGCAAAGTGCTTGATAGTGGCCATCACCCCTTGATCCTGAATACCGGTAATCTCTGCACTGGCCATTTCTCCGGCCAGCAGCGGGTCTTCACCGAAGGTTTCAAAGTTACGCCCGCCTCCCGGAATTCTGACGATATTGACCATCGGGGCCAGCAGCACATCCTGATCGATCGCGCGGGCTTCTGCGCCGATAGCGGCACCGTATTGCTTGGCAAGCTCTGGGTTAAAACTGGCGGCAAGCGAGACGGGAGCAGGCATCGCGGTGGTCAAGCCTTTGGTGTAGCGCGCCCCTGCGGGGCCATCGGTGAGCCGTAATGGCGGGATATTGAGCCGGGGCACGCCAGGAATAAAGCCGACGTTGGCTTTGTTTTCCGGGTCACCAAAGTCCGACATATCAAAGCCTTTAACCAATCCGTGCAGGAAAGAGGTTTTTTCTTCCAGCGTCATTTGCGCCAGCAAGCGCTCAATTTTATCGCCGTTTTGCGAAGTACTGGAGCTGTTGTCGCACCCAGCGAGGGTTAATGCAGAGAAACAGAGTAGCCCAGACAGGAGTTTCAGCGTTTTTTTATCCGGGTGATTCATGCAGTTAATTGATTTTTTCATATTTCTTTCCATGAATTCAGGTGGGAGGTTTGTTTAAAGCCAGGGTATTCACGACCTAATCTATATTTTTCGGGCATCAAAATATTACCCACGAAGAACGTTTTTTTACCTTGATAATACAGTTTGGCTTAAATTTGACTGCGGTCACACCAGAGGTGAAACAGGCGGGATCCTGGAATGGATGAGGGTAAAAGTGTTGTATAGCAGAGTATTACAGCGGCGTGACGCGGTTATCTACGGCTTGCTGGGTTCAACAACGCTTATGCTTACCTTGCCCATTCAATAGCAAAATACTGTCTCAATGTTTCCCGGCGTTCTTCTTCGGAATGCAGCGTGAATTCCTTTCGGCGATGATTTTCCGTAATGATCAATTTTGAATCGCTGAGGGTGATGCGTCCTTGTTCCGTTGGGCGTGAGCAGACCAGTTTCTGGGTAAAGTGTGACTGCGGCGAAGTGTAGTGGTAGTGACACATGGCGTTAAAATCTTCCGCTGCCCGTGGTTGCAACGTGAAGCGATAAAGTGTTTTGGCGCGTGAGCGCTGGTCACCATGGCGGCGTTCCAGACAGTAATAATCCCCTGTCAACTCAAGGCTGAAGGTGCCGCTGATTTGGGGTTGTTGCTCGGTGGTGGTGATTTTCAGTGGGGTGAGGAAAGAATCGCCAAACCCGACATCCACCAGATAGGGCTGATCCAGTTCCACAATCAGCGCCATATGGTCAAACGCTGGGCCGAAAGAGCCATCTCTGGCACGGACTTCACCGGAAATAAACTGCACCTTGAAACCGATCTGCTCCAGCAACAGGGCAAATATCCGGTTCAACTCGTAACAGAATCCCCCGCGATGATATTCAACGATTTTGCTGAACAAGGCGTTTTCTTCCAGATGAATTCCCTGACGATAAATGATACTCAGATTCTCAAACGGAACGGCCAGCATATGGCAGCGGTGTAAGGCTTGCAGCGTTGGGAGATCGACCTGCGGAACCCCGGTGAAGTGAAGATGTTGCAGGTAACGTTGTATATCCACAGGAGTTCTCGCTGAACGGGAAATTTTGCATAACTTAGCGGGAATTAAGGCGAAAATGGGAGCAATACGTGCTGCATCGGCAAGCAAAGGGGAGCCACTCATTTACCCAGCGGCGCGTAGTGGTCATCAAAAGCCGCATCAGTAACTGCTTGAGAATGATATGAGTTTCAAGGGATGAACTATAATTTTAAGCAATTCAGGTTCGTCACTCATTGATAAGTGGCCCGTATGATTAAACTTTCTGCCCGTCGTTTTATGCTGTTATTGCTGCTGCCCGCCGCTGCGTCGGTGCTGGCGGCTCCCCTTCCTGCTGTGACCGTCGCTGTGATCGAACAACGCCAGCCCGAGCGGGCGCTGCATTATCTGGGGCGGATTGAGGCGATCCAGGCAGTGGACGTGATGACCCGTACCGAAGGGTTTATCGCCAAACGGCTGTTTACCGAAGGGCAGATGGTGAAGGCGGGAGAATTACTGTATGAGATCGAGCCTTCATTGCACCACTCTGCCGTGGCCCAGGCCCAGGCGCAACTGGACAGCGCCACCGCCACCGCTCGCCTGGCGCAGGTGAACCTGAACCGTTTGCAGCAGTTAGGTAATAACCGCGCGGTGAGCAAAGCCGATGTTGATGCTGCCGTGGCGCAGCGTGATACCTCCCAAGCCGCCGTCGCACAGGCGCGGGCGATGCTCAATGCGCAGCAGTTACAGCTCAGCTATACCCGTATCGAAGCGCCGATCGCCGGGCGTATCGGTCACAGCCGTTTTCACGTTGGCAGCCTGATCAACGCCAGCAGTGGCTCGTTGGTGAGTATCGTTCAGCTTGATCCGATCCGTGTGGCGATCGCCGTGAATGAGCGCGACTACATCACCGCCATCTACCAGCGCAAGAGCGGAGAGGGCAAGTTTGCCGAGGGCAATATCGCCATACGTCTTACACTGGCTAATGGCAAATCTTACCCGGAGTTGGGCAGTTTTGAGTCGGTGGATAATCAGATTGATGCCCATACCGGCACCGTGACGCTGCGCACCCGTTTTGCCAATCCTAATCATCTGTTGCTGCCAGGCGGGGTGGCAAATGTGATCCTGACGGCCACGCAGTCACAGCCGATCACGCTGGTGCCGATTGCGGCACTTCAGCAGAACAAGCAGGGCCACTTTGTGCTGGTGGTGACGCCCGATAATCTTGTTGAAGTTCGCCCGATTACTCTGGGTGAACAGCATCAGCAACAATATCAGGTGACTTCCGGGCTGCACCCCGGGGAACGGGTGATTATCGCCGGTGTGCAGCATGTCCGGCCAGGTATGCAGGTGAACGCCGTGCCCGCCAGCGCTGATGCGCCACAATAAGGGGATGGTGATGCTGCATTTCTTTATTCGTCGCCCGAAATTCGCCATCGTGATTGCGTTGGTGATCACCCTAGTGGGGATGGTCTCGCTGCGGGTGATCCCGGTGGAGCAATACCCTGATATCACGCCGCCGGTGGTTTCTGTCAGCGCGCTCTATCCCGGTGCCAGCGCGCGCGACGTGGCGCAGGCGGTGGCTTCACCGATCGAGGCGCAGGTCAATGGCGTCAGCAATATGCTGTACATGGAGTCCAACAGTTCGAATAACGGCGGTTATCAACTCAGCATCACCTTTGCCAGCGGCACCGATCCGGATATGGCGGCGGTTGAAGTGCAGAACCGCATTTCGCAGGTGAGCGCTCAATTACCAGCGGAAGTGAATAACAACGGGGTTTCGGTGCGTAAACGCGCCTCGAACCTGTTGCTGGGCGTCAGCGTGTTTTCCCCCAAAGGCAGCCTCGACACGCTGTTTCTGAGCAATTACACCAGTATCCAACTGCGCGATGCGCTGGCACGCATCAGCGGCGTAGGGGATGTGCAGGTATTTGGCGCACGTGATTACAGCATGCGGGTATGGCTCGATCCTCAACGGATGGAAGCGCGCAATATCAGCGTGCAGGAGATTGTGCAGGCGTTGCAGGAACAAAACGTGCAGGCCGCCGCGGGCCAGATCGGTGCAGCCCCGTCGCCCGCGCAACAGCAGCAAACCCTGACCATCAGCGGGCAGGGGCGTTTGGCCGATCCGCAAGAGTTTGCCAGGGTGATTATCCGCAGCGGTGCCCACGGCGGTACGGTGCGGATAGGGGATGTGGCGCGTGTTGATCTCGGGGCGCAAAACTATCAGGTGAATGCCGCGACCAACCAGTTGGAATCGGCGTTTCTGGTGGTTTACCCCACGCCGGGGGCCAACGCGCTTAACGTCGCCAATGCGGTGCGGCAGGAAATGGCGCGGCTGTCGCATGCTTTCCCTGACGATATGAGCTACGAGATTAAATATGACTCCACCCGCCCGGTAACGGCGACGCTGCATGAAATTGCCATTTCGCTGGCGTTGACGCTGACCGTGGTGTTGCTGGTGGTCTACCTGTTCCTGCAAAGCCTGCGCGCTACGTTTATCGTGGCGTTGACGATCCCGGTTTCGCTGCTCGGTACGTTTGCCGTGCTGTACGCTTTCGGCTATTCCGCCAACACCCTGAGTTTGTTCGCCATTATTCTGGCGCTGACCATTGTGGTGGATGATGCCATCGTGGTGGTGGAAAACGTCGAGCGTCTACTGGCGCAAGATGCGTCCCTCAGCCCGGCGGAGGCCACCCGCAAGGCGATCGTCCAGATTGCCGGGCCGATCGTGGCTACCACGCTGGTATTGATGGCGGTGTTTGTACCGATTGCCGTTCTGCCGGGGATTACCGGCGAGCTGTATCGCCAGTTTGCCGTTACGCTGTCGGCGGCGGTGATCCTTTCCAGCATCAATGCGCTGACGCTCTCACCGGCGCTGTGCGCCACGCTGCTACGGCGGCGGGAACTGGCACAAAGCGGTCTGTTCGGCGGCTTTAACCGGGGCATGGATCGTCTACGCGACGGCTATGTGCGGCTGGCCGCGTTAGCCAGCAAGCGAGCGCTCACCAGCATCGCGGCGTTACTGGTGATCGGCTTGAGCACCTGGTATGGCTACAGCCGCTTGCCGACCTCGTTCCTGCCGGAGGAAGATCAGGGCTACTTCTTCGTTAACGTACAGTTGCCGGATGGTGCTTCCCTTGAGCGCACGCAGGCGGTGATGGATCAGATGCATCAGCAGGTGGCGCAGAACCCGGCGGTGGAAGATGTGATCAAGATCACCGGTTTCAGCCTGCTGAGCGGCGGCAACTCACCGAACGCCGGTTTTGCCATTGTGATGCTGAAGCCTTGGGGCCAGCGGGAGCACGCCGATCGGGTGTTGGCGGAGTTGCAGGGCAGGCTGGCGGCGATCCCATCGGCGATGATCATGGTGGTTAATCCACCGGCGATCGCCGGGTTGGGCAATGCGGCCGGTTTTGACCTGCGTATTTTGGCGCAGAGTGGGCAAACGCCGCAGCAGATGGCGCAGGTCAGCCAGGGGATTATTTTTGCCGCTAACCAGCGGCCGGAGCTGACGCGGGTATTTACCACCTACAGCGCCGTGGTGCCAGAAATCAGCCTGGAGGTGGATCGCGAACGTGCGGCTTTGATGCAGGTGCCGGTCAGCCGTATCTTCCATACGCTGCAAATTTCGCTCGGTAGCCTGAACGTGGGGGATTTCGCCCTGAATAACCGTATGTTCAGGGTGCAACTGCAACAGGAGATGGATTTCCGCCAGCGCAGTGAGCAGATCAACCGTATCAACGTGCGCAGCGATTCCGGGGCGTTGGTCAGCCTGGGCAATCTGGTGCGGCTTACGCCCTCCGTTGGTGCGCCTTTTATTAACCAGTTCAACCAGTTCCCGTCGGTGGCGATCAATGGTTCAGCCGCAGCGGGCGTCAGCTCCGGGCAGGCGATGAAAGTGATGGAATCCCTGTTGGCAGAACAGTTGCCGCAAGGTTATGGCTACAGTTGGAGCGGCCTGTCCTGGCAGGAACAGCAGAGCGGTAATCAGGCTCTGTTGATCTATCTGGCGGCGCTGGTGTTCGCCTATCTGTTCCTGGTGGCGCAGTATGAAAGCTGGAGTATTCCGCTGGTAGTGATGCTGTCGGTGATTTTTGCCGTGGCGGGGGCGGTCGCCGGTTTACGGCTGATGGGGTTCGCCAACGACGTTTACGCGCAGATTGGCCTGGTATTGCTGATTGGGTTGGCGGCCAAAAACGCTATTTTGATCGTCGAATTTGCCAAAGCACGGCGTGAAGAGGGGGCGAGTATTGCTGAAGCCGCGCAGGACGGTGCGCGGCAGCGCTTTCGTGCGGTGATGATGACCGCGATCTCCTTTATCCTCGGGGTCATGCCGCTGGTGTTCGCCTCCGGTGCCGGGGCCATGAGCCGCCGGATCATCGGTACCACGGTGTTTGGTGGCATGCTGTTGGCGACGCTGGTGGGGATCTTCTTTATCCCCGCGCTGTACCTGCATATTCAGCGGTTACGCGAATGGGTGAAATCACGCTTCGCCCAGTGATGTTTTTCGTTGCTTTTGCTTTTACTGACGCGCAAATTTGAACCCTGGATGCCGTGGAGAACAGGGACATGATGAGCGAAACGATGTTGTCAGTATTGAGCATTACCGGCGCGATTACGCTGGGGGCGATGAGCCCAGGGCAAAGTTTTATTCTGGTGGCGCGCACCGCCGTGGCCTCGTCGCGCCGTGATGGGATGGCAGTAGCATTAGGCATGGGGATGGGGTGTTTTGTCTTCGCACTGATCGCCCTGCTGGGCTTACAGTCGCTGTTGCTGGCGCTGCCTTGGCTTTACACCACGCTGAAAATGCTGGGTGGCGCTTATCTGATCTATCTGGCGTTCAGGATGCTGCGCGGCGCCAGTCAGCCATTAACGGTGGAGACGGCTGGCGGGCCGCAGTTGGGCTTTCGCCGGGCATTTACCACCGGGTTGCTGACCCAGTTGGGCAACCCGAACACCGCCATTGTGTTCGGCAGCGTGTTTGCCGCGCTGCTCAGCCATAAAATTCCACCGGTGCTGTACATCGTGCTGCCGCTGATTGCCCTGGCGGTCGATCTGCTATGGTATGCCTTTGTGGCATTTGTGCTGTCATCGCCGCGCCCGCGCCGTATTTATCTGCGTTTCAAAGCCTGGTTCGATCGAATAGGCGGCAGCGTTCTGGCGTTGCTGGGCCTGAAGTTGATGTTCAACAAATAGCTTATGCCTTACGTTTGCGCCGCCACCAATAGCGTAGCAGCAGGATGGCGGCGATCACCAGCGCACAGAACAGCAGGCTGTAGAACTTTTTGTCGTAACCGCTGACGAAGCTGCCGATAGCCTGACCACCAAAATAGCCCAGCAGCACAAAGAGGGTAGCCCACAGGAGCGCGCCGAGGATATTCAGCGGGACGAACAGTGAAGGTGGCAACTTGCTGGCCCCGATCAGCACCGGGCCGATAATGCGAAAGCCATACATAAAACGTACGCCGATCACGAACAGTATCGGGTGGCGTGCGATCAGCTGTTGCGCACGCTCGATACGTTGCTGTTGATTCTTCAGGCGTGAAATGACCCGGCCACCAAAGTAGCGCCCGGCAAAATAGAGCACCTGATCGCCCAGCGTGCCGCCGAGCGCCACCACCGCAATCACCAGCGGCAGCCGCAGAAATCCGTTATGTGCGGCAATACCACCCAGTAAAGTGATGGTTTCCCCTTCCAGCAGGCAGCCGATGAACAGCGCCCAGTAGCCATATTGCGTGATATAGTGGGCCAGATCCGTCATTTTATTCCTTATTGATTGCCATCAGGGGCTGATATTAAGCGTTAGCTGTGGGCCTGGTTGGGTAATAGGGTATTAAATCTCTTGGCTCGATATTAATAAATAAATTTAAGAATAACATGGAATTATTATGCTCAAGGTCTGTATCTGGTTGATTTTATCTTTACTCTCAGGCAGTGGGCTGGTTATTTATGCCTTGCAGCAGCAATATGAAGAGCAATCAATAGATTTTCGTATTTTACATCGCGATATCACGGTAAAGCTCTCTCAGCATGAAACGATTCTGTCATTACTGTCCGTGACCAGCAATCCTTCGGTGATCCAGGAAAAGTTTCCCCAGATCCTGGCCTGGAAACCGCTGCTGCCCACCGCTTCAAGCAATACTCTGTTGCCCGCCGGTAATGGCACTTATTGGCTCAATGCGCAGCATTTTGCATTGCTGATCGATCTCAACGAGTTATTGGCGGAACTGCCACAAAGCCACTATTTTCGACACGTTCGCCTAAGCTGGCAGAATGCGCCGCTGGTCGAATTAGGCGGCACCTGGCAACCCGCTTATTGGCAGTGGGATAAAGAGGTGGCCAGCGCTTTGCAGCCTTTCGAACTCTCCGCCAGCAGCGATCCTGATTGGGCGCGGTTACCTTGGCTACTGCTGCTGTTATCGTCACTTGGCTGGGCGGCGATCGTTTATTTTATCAGTCAGTATCGTGTGCAAAAACGCCAGCGCAATATTGCCGTTTTGCGTGAGCATTTCTCGGAACTGACCCGGCTTAATGCGATGGGGGAAATCACCACCGGCATTGTGCATGAACTGAACCAACCGTTAACGGCGATTCTGAGCTATAACCAGGCTGCGCTGCGCTTGCTGGATCAACAGCAGGCACACCAGGTACCGCCGCTGCTGGATGCGGCCGTGATACAAATAAAACGTATCAGTGCGCTGTTGATGCAGTTTCGGCAAAAACTGACTCATGATCAGGTGGCTTTGCAAGCGGTCAATCTGGGTAAGATCTGGTTGCGTGTCACTATGTTGCTAGAAAACGAGATCCAAACCGGGAAGGTCAAAATTATCAATCAGATACCCGAAAATTTACCCAACCTGCAGGCGGAGCCGCTGTGGATTGAGCAAATCCTCCATAACATCCTCACTAATGCCATTCAGGCGCAGCAGCACCAGGCGGCCGGGGCTTCCTGGGTGGCGATCGGCGCAACAGCTTCAGAGCAAGGCATTACGCTGGTGATTACGGACGGCGGGCCAGGGCTCTCCGAGCAGGCGCTGCAACAGGTGTTTATGCCTTTTTTCACCACGCGGCCAGAGGGCTTAGGGCTAGGCATGGCGCTGGCCGAAACGTTAATTCAGCGCCTTCACGGCAGTATTAAAGCGGAGAATATTGCCGGGCAGGGTGCCTGTTTCACCCTGTGGTTCCCTTTTAACGCTCAGGAGGCGTGATGGAGCAGTTTATCTACCTGATTGATGACGATCAGGCCATCCGTTGTTCGCTCAGTTCATTATTGGCCACCATGGGTTGGCAAACCCTTGCGTATGAAAATGTGCTGGATTTTCAGCAACAGATGCAGGAGCCACAGGCCTTGTCGGGCTGTTTGCTGCTGGATATCCGCATGCCGGGTAAAAGCGGGCTGATACTGTTGGAAGAGTGGCAACGGCAGGGGCTGGATATCCCGGTGATCATTATGACCGGCCACGGTAATATTGAACTGTGCCGCCGTGCTTTTAAAAATGGCGCTTTTGAGTTCCTGACCAAGCCTATTGATGCGGATTTACTGATCGAAACGGTGAGCGCAGCTTTGGAACATCAGCGCCTATTGCAGAACCAACGCGCAGAAAATGCCGAATTAACAGAAAAGCTCAGCACGCTTTCTGCGCGTGAATATGAAATAACCCTGCTTATTATGGCGGGTAAATCCAGCAAAGAAATTGCCAATGATTTAGCCCTTTCACCGCGTACCGTAGAAGCGCATCGTGCCAATCTGTTTGCTAAATTGGAGATTAACTCCTTGGTTAAATTGATTACCATTTATGGCGGGCTGCTGACTAAAAATATGGACTAGGTAAAAACACCTAGAAAGTTAGGTAATCGACCGAATTGTTTCCTCGCTCCAGGCTGGCTATTTTAACCGAATCGATTGCGATGATGTTAAATAAGCCAGGCTGTGCTGTTTAATATCATCATTAATTTTCTTTAAAGCGAGAAACGTATGAATATTAAACCTCTTGTACTGGCTATTTCTTTAGCGGCTGTTTCCGGCCAGGTTTTTGCTGATGATACTTTGCAAGGTTATTACGGCTCATTGAAGTTACTGCATGTTGAGCAATCGGCAAAAAATATGGATACCAGTAGCCGTCCGGGCGTTGGGAGTTTTGTCAGCGGTAATGAAAGAGAAAGTTTCTTTAATGGTGCTGTTGCCGCAGGCTATCAGTTTGGTAACGGCTGGCGCACCGAAGGTGAATACGTTTTCAAGAAAAAGAGCGAATACACCAGCGGCTCTACCACTTTTGCCAGCAGCTTTAATCACCATAAAGTGGATGTGCAACGTTTGATGCTCAACGCTTACCGTGACTATGCGCTGGGTTATGACTTCTATATTTATGGCACCCTTGGCTTGGGTATCGCTAAAGTCGAATCTGATGGCTGGCAGGGCAATACCTCTCGTCAATATGGTTCAAATACCCAAACCAATCTGGCTTACTCTCTTGGCGCAGGGATCAGCTATGCGCCTATTGAACGCCTGAACTTCGATCTGGGCTATCGTTACGTCGATATGGGCAACGTTGAAAGTGGTTACAATAACTTCAATAACGTTAGAGGGTTAAAAGACGAGCAAATGAAAGCCCGTCTGGTTTCCAGCGAAGTGGTGCTGGGCGCTCGTTATCTGTTCTAATCTCTGCTGAGCTTTATTTATTACCGCTGTGTCTATTATTACCTCGTGTCTATAATAATTTCCCGCTTACCAACTTGGCTAAGCGGGAAATTATCTCTTCCTTATCGATACCCTGTGTTTTTCTAACCGTGATTTATATCGGCCGCAATTTGTGCCACCAAAGCGTGCCGTTTCAGCAGGTTTTCTGCCATCGCGGCCTGTACCTGTTGAACAATCGCAGCAGGAGCCAATTCGGGGGTACCGCCTTTAAACGGTGGGGCTGGGGCATATTCCAACCCGACCTGGATCGCCTGGGCAGTTTCTGCGCCGCGTAGCTCGGCAATCAGCGCTAAGGCAAAATCGATACCGGCAGTGACACCGCCACCGGTGATGATATGTCCGTCACGCACTACACGCTCATTGCTGGGGATGGCACCGAACAGTGCCAGGCTTTCACGCATCGACCAATGGCTGGTGGCGCGCTTGCCATTGAGCAACCCTGCGGCGGCCAGGATCAGCGAACCGGTGCAAACCGAGGTGAGATAACGCGTTCCAGCCGCCAGGCGGTGAATCTGCGCCATATAGCGCTCATCCTGCATGGCTTGAGTGCAACCTCCACCACCGGGAACGCACAATACATCGCAACGCTCAATCTGTTCGAGTGGTTGCAGTGCAGAAAAATGCAAACCATCGGCGCTCACCGTCTCTCCACCCAATGAAGCCACTATCACTTCAGTATCCGGCAAGCGGGACAAAAACTGGTATGGACCGGCGAAGTCCAACAGAGTCACGCCCTGATAGATTGGAAAAACAATCACTAACGCTTCTGCCATAATAGTCACCTCGGTTTTTTTGTTTGAGTGATAATAGCTGCCATGCCCCATCGGTGTAACGCAGTGGAGGAGTAGCAAATGTATCAGGATTTTGACAGTGAGTTGAGTTGGGCGATGCGCCATATGCCACGCACCCGTGCGGCGGTTGCGGCATTGCCGGATCTGCACGGTGTGCGTCTGGCCTGCAATATGCACCTGGATTTGAAAATGGCGCCGCTGGTGGCAGGGTTATTGGGCAAAGGAGCGGCAATTTATCTCACCACCTGCAACCCGACAACGGTTCAGGACGATGTGGTGGCCTGGCTGGAGCGCCACGGTGCCGAAGCCTATGCTTGGCGTGATATGAGCGATGCCGACTGGTCGGCGTCTTTTGATCGCGCGCTGGCCTGGAGCCCAACTCATCTGTGTGAAATGGGGGCCGATCTGACCACGCGTTTGCACCAGTTGGAAAGTGGCCCGCAGATCAAGGCCGGGCTGGAAGCCACCGGTTCAGGCATCAACCGTTTGGGCGGTATTGCGCCGCGCTACCCAATTTTCAACTGGGACGATCTGCCGGTAAAAGAGGGGCTGCATAACCGCCATATGGTTGGCCTTACCGCTTGGCATACCTTTTTCCAGACGACCCATTTAACACTGCACGAAAAATGCGTGCTGGTGATCGGCTACGGCCTGGTGGGCCAGGGCGTGGCTGCCGCCGCGAAGGCCTATGGTGGGCAGGTGATTGTGGCAGAAATCGATCCGGCGCGGGCTTTGCAGGCGCGTTACGATGGCTGGGCGGTGGTCGATCTGGCTGCTGCCATGGCACAAGCTGACGTGATTGCCACGGCAACCGGGGCGAAGAATGTGCTGTCTGCCAAACATCTTGAACAGGCGAAAGAGGGGGTATTTATCCTCAACGTGGGCCACGTGGCGGAAGAGATTGATGTCGGTTTCCTCCAAGCCTTGCCGTGCAGCGAACCGTTGCCATTTGTTAACGCTTACCAATTGGCAGGAAAAACGCTGTATTTGTTGGCGAACGGTTCAATGTTCAACCTGACGGCGGGTTATGGCGATAGCCTGAATGCCTTTGATGTCACGCTGGCGGTGATGGCGGCGGGGATTGGCCATATTGTAGGAGCGGGTGCGCAACAGCCCGCTGGGGTGTATCTGTTGCCGCAAGCAGCTTGGCAACCCGCACTGTAACTTTTGCTCTGCGGGCGTACAGGCCAGTGCGCTCGCGGTTGGCACAATTTTCCCTTCGACAGAATTTGTCACAAATAGCCACTAACAATCACAGTGCTAATTCCATATCCCTCACTTATAATTCAACGCATTATACTCGTCATACTTCAAGTGCATGTGCGTTGGCTGCGTTCCCTCACCCCAGTCACATAGTTGGCTATGCTCCTGGGGACTCGCGAACTTGCCGCGTGACTCGGCCCATGTTGGGCCTCGCCCCTTCGGGGCTAGCACAAGTGCTGTTCAAAAGCGCGTTGCGTTTTTGTCCTGCAACTCGAATTATTTAGAGTATAGGTTTCCCTGTTTTTCCGTTAAGAGACATGCATGTGAAAATCCGAGTTTTGGTTCTAACTCTGCTCGCTTTGCAAGTGGGTACAGGCTTGGTGCCGCGCGCGCTGGCCAGTGAAAAAACTGCTGCATTGCATGCCACCCAGCCTGAGCTGGCTTCTGGCAGTGCAATGGTGCTGGATATGCAAACTCATAAAGTGATTTATGCACGCAACCCTGATGAAGTGGTGCCGATTGCGTCGATCACCAAGCTGATGACGGCCATGGTGACGCTGGATGCTCATTTGCCGCTGGATGAAGTGTTGGCGGTGGATATCAGCCAGACGCCGGAAATGAAAGGGGTGTATTCACGTGTGCGTCTGAACAGTGAGATCAGCCGCAAGGACATGCTGCTGTTGGCGCTGATGTCATCGGAAAACCGCGCTGCCGCTAGCCTGGCGCATCATTATCCTGGTGGTTATAACGCTTTTATCAAGGCGATGAACGCCAAGGCCAAATCTCTGGGCATGACTAAGACCCATTATGTAGAACCGACCGGGCTTTCGATTCACAACGTGTCTACCGCGCGCGATCTTACCAAGCTGCTGCTGGCGACCAAGCAGTATCCGCTGATCGGCCAGTTGAGCACCACCACCGAACGCATGGCGACGTTTAAAGATCCTAACTACACCTTGCCGTTCCGCAATACCAACCACTTGGTCTATAACCAGAAGTGGAATATTCAGCTGACCAAAACCGGCTTTACCAATCAGGCCGGGCATTGCCTGGCGATGCGCACGGTGATTGGCAACCGTTCGGTGTCGCTGGTGGTGTTGGATGCTTTTGGCAAATATACCCACTTTGCGGATGCATCCCGCCTGCGTACCTGGATTGAAACCGGTAAGGTAACGCCGATCCCGGCGGCGGCGCGCGACTATCGCCGCCAGAAAGACGGGCGTTTGGCAAAAAACGAAACGGAATAACCTAAATGATTACACCTAATAGTGCTACAGGTGGGAGCGATGCAGGTTAGCCGACCGTTGAGCGCATGGATGCGCGATACGAGCCAGGGATGGGTTCACGGCGTGTCGGCGTTCCGCATCACTCCCACCTGTCTATAAGTAAGTGGAGCGGTATTAAGCTATTACCTGCCGGGCTGCGGCAGGTGATTTTCCATTAAGGCCGATCGCCAGTGGTCGGAAGCGTGTGATTCCCTTCACCCAGCGCGCGTTGCATGATGTGGGTATCCAGCCAGCCGCCGAATTTAAAGCCTACGCCACTCAGCGTGCCAACGCTGGTAAACCCCAGTTTACTGTGCAGCGCCAGCGAGCCAGCATTGCCTTGCGCATTACCAATGACTGCCAGCATCTGCCGCCACGGGCCCCGTTCACAGCGGGCAATCAGCGTACTGAGCAGGGCTTTGCCAATGCCGTGCCCTTGCATGCCTTCGGCGATATAGACCGAATCTTCAACCGTATAGCGGTAAGCAGGGCGTGGGCGGTAGGGTGTAGCATAGCAATAGCCCACCACCTGCCCGTCCAGTTTGGCCACCAGCCATGGCAACCCAGCCGCTAACACTTTGCCGCGTCGCTCCAGCATTTCATCCTGCGAAGGTGGGGTTTCTTCGAACGAGGCTGGTCCATGCAGCACGTGATGGGCGTAAATCTGTTGAATGGCGGCCATATCCTCAGTGCTGGCATCATCGATAACCAGTACAGCCTGCGGGGTTGCAAGTGACATAGTGATCCTTGTCTAAGGGGGGAGTTCGAACATTATGCGCTGCGCCCGGCAACCAGGTAAATTGGCTTTTTATAGACACCGTCACAGGGTTGGTGAGTAAGATTACCCCTTCCACCCCGCAGCCAATAAGGTCGCAGGGTGAAAGAGGGGCATAATCGTTGCCGATGCTAAAACCCCTGCGAAGCCTGCATCCACACCTGCGGTTGACCATCCTGCTTGCTGTCACTGTCGTTGGGGTGATTTACCCGCCACGCCAGTTGCAGTGACATCTGGCGCTTGTCGCCAAACCAGGTGGCCCCGGTTCCTAGCGCGCCGCGCTGCTGATGGTTTTTATCCGTTGTCCACGGCGATTTATTGGTTTTCACCCCACCGTAATCAAAGAAGGTTTTCCACTGCCAGGCTGGAGCGATTGCATAGCGCAGCTCCAGATTGGTCATCCAACCCAGATCGCCACTGGCAGAACCCGAGGCATAAGCGCGTACGCCGTTGACGCCCCCCAACGAGAACTGCTCTGAGGAATCGAGGTTTTTCGACGCCAACTGACCACTGAACTGGCCATAGACACTCCAGCGTTCGCTGAGCGCCTGCAAGCGTAGCGCGGTCAGGCTAAGTTTGCTGAAGTTACCCGCAGTGTGCGCGGTTTTGCTGTCGCTTTGCGCGGTGCTCGGATCGGTAATCTCCAGATTGCCGTTGCTCAGGCTGGCAAAAACAAAGTTCAACCCACCGCCGCCAACACCGTCCTGGCCGTTGGCGTTGAGGCTGGCTGTCCACAACTGGCTGTTTTTGTGGCTTTTACTGTCGAATAAATCGATGTCATCCCGTAACCGCTTGTCGTCAAACTGCAACTGGCTGCTGACGGTCAGGGTTCGGCTTCTGAATAACGGTTGGGAAATATAGGCGCTAGAGGTACGTGCATTACCGTGCGCGTCCAGATCGGCAAAGTCTTTGCCCAAGGAGTAATCCATATTGGAATAGGCAACCCCCACGCGGGTAAACCAGCGGTTTACCGGGACGTCGTACGACAGGAAGTAATAATGTTGCCGCGCATCACTGGCTAAACCACGCAGGCGCAGGCGATCCCCCAGCCCTAACGGGCTATTGATCGAGACATCGGCATTCAGGCGGTTTTTACCGGTATATTTACCGCCATAGTTATCCAGATCCAGATTACCGCTGAAGAGTGGTGCAGGTTGCGCTTCCACCAGCAAATCGGCGGCCCCGGCTTTTTTGCTGGTGAGCAGGGTTGATCGGGCCTGGATGCCAGGGGTATCGTTCAGCAGCAGCAGGGTCTGTTGCAGTTGACCGGCGTTGATCGCGGTATCCGGGGCGATCCGGCCAATCAGGCGGTTCAAGGTGGCATCGGAAAGGAGCGAACTGTTCGCGGTATTGATCTCACCATAGTGCGCTTCCAGTATGGCGATCTTGACTACGCCGTTTTCAATCTCCTGTCCTGGCAAATAGGCGCGGTTGAGCACATAGCCGTGTTGCTGGTAATAGGTGGTGATACGCTGCGCCGCTTCATACAGTTGTGGCAACGTCAGTGCCCGCCCGGTGTATTCCTGCAACAGTGATTGCAATATCGCATTGGAAAACAGGGTATTGCCACTCAGGGTAAAGGTGTTCACCTTGACTGTCGTTTGTTCACCGCTGGTGGGCTGCGCCGGAGCGGGTGTGGGGGGCGTAGGTAATCCCAGGTCTGGGGCCGTTGAAGGTGCCAGCACAGGACGGCGGGTATCGAGTTCGCGCAGGCTTTGGCCAGCATCCGGTCTGTTTGGCGTTGCCGCCTGCACGCTGCTGAACCCCAGCAGCAGGGGGAGTAAAGGCCAGGTAGTACGGGGCCGAGGATGGAGCAGGGGGACTGTTTTAGTGTTTTTCATGGCGTCGTTAAATGGAGATGAGAATAGATGGGTCGCTATAGGCAATAAAAAGCCTGGCTTGCGCCAGGCTGAATTTGAGTGTTATAGACCGCAGTATAACTGACCGGTACATGGGCTACCGTTTACAGTGCCATAGCCGTAGGAATTGGTGATAACGTTTGGATACCAATTATACCCAATTAGTGTACCCACGTTACTCACACCTGTGACAGTGCCTTTGGCCGTTGAGTTAGTGATTATGCTTTCCGAAATACTCCCCACTAGACCACCGGCTCCATCATTACTCGTCACATTACCTGTAGCATAGGAATCATTGATCTCCGAAAACTCTAGCGACCCAACGAGCCCACCAACACTGTAGGACTCTCCGGTGACCAGTCCGCTGCTATAAGAGTTATTAATGATGGAGTGACTCACACTGCCGACCAGTCCACCGGTATAGGTTATTCCCGTGGTTTCCCCAACAGCGTAAGAGTTATTAATAATTGCCTGTCCAGCGTAACCGACCAACCCGCCGATATCATAACCACCGTACCATTCAGGTAAACCACTAACTTTACCAGTGGCATAGCTGTCTGTGAGCAAGACTTTGTGAGGTTGTACGCCAAAGTATTCAGCTAAGAACAAATCATCCCCTCTCAGAGAGCCAATTAACCCACCAACAACACCAACTCCACTTACATTACCGGTAGCATAAAGATTGCTGTACGTATCAGAATCAAAGTTAAAGTGACTATGTGCGTCACCAATTAACCCACCAACACCGTAGCCATCTGAAGAAACATTGCCTGTAGCGTATGAATTGGTAACAATGCCAGCAGCCTGCCCGATTAACCCACCGGCATAACCGGAATTACCGAAGCTACCAGTGGCGATAACATCAACATTCGCGTGTGCATTATTGAGCTGCCCACCAAATGATCCGATCAAGCCCCCAGCATACTCACCATTTGCCCTTACTATTCCTGTGGCATATACATTGTTGACATTATTACTGTGATTAATCCCTATTAGCCCGCCGGTAGTAGTGAAGCGATAAGCGTTAACTACGTTATTGACGTTGACGTTCTCCGCATAAACATCATGAATACTTCCCCCTAATTGCGAAGCTACAAGACTGCCTACAAAATCGCTTGGAACTGGATTATTGTTGTATTCCTCCGAGTAATAAGCGTCAAGATTTATGCGAGTTGTACCTTCAAGCATACCGGGTATGATGCCACCGGCACTCACGTTCGCATCCACCAGCCCGACGTTACGGATTTCCCCTGTAGAAAAACCAAATAAGCCACTATATCGATTAGGACGGTCGAAAATATTGTAAAAGACGCGCCCCTGTTTAATGGTCAGTTGATTAATGGTGTTTCCTAAGCCGGAAAAAACGCCGCTAAAAGCATCTTCTTCGTTGGTACCCATAATCGGCCTAAACCCCGCCCCCTGTGCGGTTGAACTGGCATCAATGGTATTACCCAGCACGTAGTAGCCTGCCAGACTGTTTTCCATCGCCTGTAGCTGGGCCACATTCTGGATCACGGTATAGCTCTGGCCGTTGTTGTTAAAGCTGGCCCCCTGGCCGGAAAGGGTGACGCTTTTACCCTGGCCCAACACATAGTCGCCGCCTGTAATAAACGCCACCCCCGCATTCTTGCCGGTGGCTTTCAGGTTGGCATTCAGCACGATGTTATCCTGTGCGACCAGCAGCAGCTGATTGGCATTATTCCAACTGATATCGTTCGAAATTGTAAGATCGCTGCTACTACTGATCAGTTCAACATTGCTGGTACGCAGGTTATTGGTGACGGCACGGGCCGAGACTTTATTACTGCTGGTGCTGTCGTTCACGTCGAGCTTATCAGCAGTGACATTCCAGGTGCTGGTTTGGCCGCCGAAGCCACGGGTATCAACGCTGGCACTGGCGCTGACGTTGACCAATTGGCCACTGGTTTCCACGCTGCCGCCGTTACCTTGATCGGCGACGCTGGCGTCCAGAATACCGTCGACATTAACGCGGCCCTGCTGCCCACCGCTCAGGACGATTTTGCCTGCTTTATTACTCAGCGTTTGCGCCTGGATGGTGCCAGTATTATTCACCACAGTTTGCAACACGTTGCTGTTGGCATAGGCGGCGCTCATCACCACCTGGCCGCCGTCGGCCTGGATCAGACCACTGTTTTCCGCCAGGGCATTGGCTGCCGCCGCCGTTACCTGAATATTCACCAGCCCGTCGCCACCAAAGTCGAGCGTAGTGGCTTTACCCGCAGCCAGTTTCACGCTGCCGAGATTGGCCTGAATCTCTCCTTGGTTACTGACCTGGCCGCCCAGCAACACCACCGCACCGCCGTCTTTGGCAGTGATGGTACCCTGGTTGACCACGCTGGCCGGGTTATTACCGCCGCTGAAATTGTACTTGCCAGTAGCGAAGCTGGTGGTCGTGAGATCCTGAGTAGAGGCCACTAAGCCGCCGACGTTCACCTGAGCATTGCTGCCAAACAGCACGCCGTTAGGGTTAACCAGGAACACGCGCCCGTTGGCGTTCAGTTGCCCCATCACTTTGGAGCCTTCAGTTCCCACCACCCGGTTGAGTGCAATCGAATTGCTGGTTGGTTGCTGGAAATTGACCTTATTGCCTTCGGCAATGTTAAAACTCTGCCACTCGATCGCCAACTTGTCGCTGCTTTGGTTGATCTGCATCTGCTGGTTATTAGGCTGGCTGATGGTGCCGCTACCAAATTTGATTGCGCCACTGGCAGGTAAATCAGCGGCATAGCTGGAACTGAAGGCTAAGCTGCCCATAATGGCTAACGCGAGGCTGTGTAATGAGGTATTACCTATAACACGAGTGATTTGACTCATGAATAACATCTCCGTCATGGAAAATGAAATAATTAGTTTTTAGTTTGAATATATAAAATAAGGCTGGTTATCTGCTCAGTGAATTGGCAAATTAATAAAAATTAACTGTGTATTGCAGAAAGCAGATTGCAATAATTTAGTTTAAATTTTTACCAATGTCGATATCTTTATCTTTACTTTTTGTATAAATGGTTTAAATTTAATTTTATAATTATTTTTAATTAAAACAATGAGTTATGTTTATTTTGGTGAATTAAAAAATAAGAAATTCCTGATAAAGTAATTTAGATAAATATAATAAAAATAGGTATATATAAAACTAATAACTCATCAAGTACTCAAGAAATAAAATGGCTACTAGCATCTCAATGTACAACTCCAGTTTTCATTCTGCGGTGATGGTTTTTTGAGCAGGAAATAAGAAAGTAGCTCATTAGCCTCAGTTTACGGTGGGGTTAATGAGCTATTAATACATTGTCATAAGGGGGGGATAATTCTGATTTATCAATTAAAAATAAAAAGGATTCTATTTGTTATTTGAAGTAAGTCACTCGTTTTTTGCTCAAATTTATCCACGATGATGAGTTAAATATAATTAGCCGTAATAAAAGAGGAGTCTGGATTCTGATCCCTATCACCGTATTCTGTGATGGATGCACCTGAGATGCAACTCACTATTTCCTTACGATAGTTATTTATCATAAGCGGCTGTAACGAACGAATGCCTAATTTGACGAGTGCAGAACGTTTATAATGGCTGACGGTCTTGTGACTGAGCAGGAGATCGGTCGCAATGCCCATTATTTTTTGCCCTTCTAATAAACGGCGTAATACGGTCATTTCTCGTAAAGAAAGTGAGGGGGCTGCTATCTGCCCTAATCGGTATAACCCAGTCAATGGGTGAAATACATTCAATAACTGATTTTTTAATATTTCCAACGATTTTGAGGTATCCAGCACGGCTAAAACATTGCGGAGCCCGCAAAGATAGCGGGCCATTACCTTGGTAGATACCATATCGGTAATAAGCACGATCTTGGTATTAGGATGCGACAACAGTAAACATTCACCGAGTAGGTGCAGAGTGGCAACTGGATTATCAACCATGCTACTCAACGTGAGTAGCATGATATCGATAGTAGGCAACTCTGTTAAATGTTTCTCACATTGTTCAAGCTCACTGATGCTGACTATAACGTTGCAATTATTTGATAAATGCGTATTACGCAGCACGCCATCAATGCCTATACGGGTATAATGGCATGGGCATTGAATGATTATATTCTTCTTAACCATATCAATCGTTCTCTTGGATATTAACCTTATTTATGCCTTTGGTGTGATAACAAAGGTCACATTATCAGAGTGCAGACCTGCGGTGGTTGAGGCATTTTTAAACAGGTTTACCTGCGGCGTCCAACACATCTCGCTGCGATTAGCGGTGCTGCTGGCGGTTTGTGACAGATTAATATATTTAGCCGTTGCCGCTGGGAAGCTAAAGTTATTGCCAGTAACGCCGTCGTTGCTCGTTAGCTGGAGATTATAAAATAACTGGCTGCCAGGGCCTTGTAGAGTAAACAGACTGCGCCCGCCTTGCGTACTGGCGGTATTGCTCACGCTTAACGCATAAGTTTTGTTCTTTACCCCTGCGGTGACATAATTTACGCATAACTGGTTGCTGGCGGCATTTTTAATTGAAGCTGGATAGCCGGTGCCTGCGGCTGATACATCAGGTAAATCGCCGACATCTGCCGTATTAAGTTCCCACACGGCGGAGGTCATTTTAAAATCGGGATCGACCGGTATTAATTCAGTCACCGGAGGAACAACCACATTAGGAGGAGTAGCGCCACCGCGTAAACAGGAACTGGTTGTTACCGTAGGGATAAACCAGTAGTAACTAACTGTAGTACGATCAGCGCCGTTCGTACTAAAAAAATAGAACATTGCTGCCGGGTAGGCATTATTTTCTGTTGTTGTCGTAAAGGTAAATGAAACTGTTCCATTTTTTCTTATCATTAGCGACCCATCATCAGCACCAACGAAGAGAGCAGGATTGCTAGCGGTCGGTCTGTTACTAGGAGAAAGCATCATACCCGTAGGGAGTGAATAACTCGTGACTGGTGTAGGATAGACAAATGCGTCACTGTTATTCGTACGATTCATGCCTCCATTTGAAATAGATGGGATTTTTATTGAAAAATAGTTCTGTATCCCATCCGCAGTACCATCACCGATTCCGGCAGGAATCGTATCAGCATAAAAACTGGCTTGCCACTGATTATTACCAATGTTATCAATGGAGCAATTGGATATGTCCATTCTATAGTATGTTCCGGCAATCACTGGGTGGATACCACAACACAGCAATAGCCCAACAAAAAACGGGAGCCATAAAAAATGTTTTTTCATCTTAATTCCTTGATGAGTTAAGCCCTTACTCCTTGAAGTTACTGACTGGTTGTGACTTCAAGTATGTTGGATATAAACCTGTTTCAAACTATAAAATACCTAACCTATGTGGTAATAACGTTCGCGACGCAGGTATTATTCGTATTTCAGAAGTTCGAGTTACACCTTCACTTCAAACATCAGCACCAGTTGGCCGGTATAACTCCCGGCGATCGTACCGAGTACCCCCACCGGTTGACGGGCCAGCACCGACAGCAGATAACTGCCCGTTGAGGTGTCCCCCACCAGCGCCGGGTTGCTGAAGTCTACCGGCGTGGCGCTCAGCGCCTGTAGCGTGGTGGCGCTGCTGCCAAACCCGACTTGTTCGGTGGTGAAGGTCAGTGATGCATCGGTTTCGTGGGTCAGCACCAATGGGTTAACCAGCGAAACCATAAAGTTGCGCTCATTACGAATGCTCACCTGTACCGGTACTTGCGCCTGATAGCGGGTGATATCGCTGCCTGCGCTGTTGCTCAGCGTCAAGGTGTCGTACCAGCCGCCGCCCGGTTTCTCAACCGTGATTTTCGGCAGGTCGGTCAGGGTAATATTGACTGGTACACTGCCGAGCGCTATGTCGGCGGCATTCACGCTGCTTCCCGACAGCAATAAGATCGCTGCGATGACCTGTTGCCATAACTTCATGGTATTGATCCTTTTTTATCTGTCACATTGCAGGGTGAACGAGGTGTCCTGTGCCTTGCCGCGCAAAGTCTTGCCTGCCAGTAGGCGTGGCGTTCCCGGGTAGACATTAAAGTCATCCACGGTTTTGCCATCCTGCATCAATTCACGAAACTCCACCCGCACCGTACCAGTAGCCTCCAGGTGCAGGCCGTCTTCTCGGCAGTCATGGCGCCAGGTCGTGGTCTGGGTTAACGGCAACTGGCGTACCAGCCCCATATAACCCAGGCCTACCAGCATCACGTTGTTGTGGGTTCCGCTGATGGTGGCCTGCTGCTGCGGCATAACCGCCAGCCGGTACACTTTCTCTTTGTCTGGACGGGTCAGCGCCTTTAGTTGCACCTGCTTCTCCTGTCGTGGCCCCAGCGTCAGCTTGAACGGGGCGGCATACAGTGATGGTGCTTTGACCAAGCCCAGCGGGATCCGCTGCTCCTCTTCCGGCGGCACTCCGGGGTTGGTTACCTCGAATAGGGTGATGTTGACAAATTCCGGTTTGTCGCCGGTATTTTTCACCCATACCGTCGTCTGATCGTCTTTCATTTCTACAATCTTCGGGCTGATATTAATCAGCGCCTGCACCGAGCCCCATGGCAGGGCACACAGCAGCATCCCGACAGGTGCCTTACGGGCAGCGCACATCAAACGGCTGACCATCGGCATTTCCTTGTAAACGGGTTACCGAGAACACGCGTGGCGTACCGGGGAATATTTTCTGCTCTGCTGGCAGGCTGCCTGCCGGAGTGGCCTGCAACTGGTTGAACAGCGTATGCACATTGCCAGTGGCCGTCAGTTGCAGCCCGCCCGCTGTACACTGGTGGTTCCAGCCGTGATTCTGAGCCTGGGCTGGTGGCAGATGGTGAACCACCACCCCATAGGCCACCCCGAAGGTCAGGGGAGCAGTGATTTTGTCCTTGCTCTCACCGCCAACCACTTTGATGCTGGAGACTGGCACGATATACAGCCGGTACAGCGTTTCTTTGGCCGGTGATTTCAGCGCCACCAGGCTGATATCCCGTTTCTGGCCTGGCCCCAGCGTCAGCTTGGCCGGGTTGGCCATCATCTCCGGTACGGTGATATCGCCGATCGCCGTTTTGCGCTCCGGGGTTTCACCTGGATTCTCGATTCGCATCAGGTTAACCTTGAGGTAGAGCGGTTTGTCGCCCAGATTGCTGACCTGCACGGTACGGGTCAGTTGCCCTTCCACGGTGCTACGTGCTGGCATCACCATTAATTGCCCATCGGCCTGGGCGAATCCGCTCAGTGCCAGCAAGCTGGTCGCCAGCAGGGCACGGCATGTCTTGATCATTGGTTTCATAAGTTACTCACATCAATTCAGTGGGTTCAATTACCCCGCCACGCAGAGGTAGCGGCTGTCGCGTGGTTTAGTCAGATCACAGCGGTAGCGTCCCAGCTTGCCAGTCACGGTGATTTCTTTAATCAACGTCGTGGATGCCACTGAGAACAGGCCGTTCGGGTAGACCATATCCCCCGTCTCGCTCACCGTGCCGCTCACGGGTATACCGCGGCTGTCCACCAGGAAGCCGTTGTACAGCAGGTTCATTGCCACCTCTGCTTTCACTGGATACACCTGCCCCGGATGGGCGCGCACCACGTTGGCTGGCAAGCGGATATTCATGTCCATGCTGGCATCCACCGCCTGGGCGCGGGCAAAGGTCACGTCTTGGTAGCTGGCCAGCGGCACCGCGTAGGTGCTGCCTCCACCAACCGGGTTGCCTTCCACCTTGAAGCCGTATGGGGTGTCGCCCAGTTTAGGAGTAGTCACCAACATCGCCGCACCGCTCGGGCTGGTACGCCCCAGCGCAATGCCGTCTTTGCTTGCCGCCAGCATGCCGTTGTAGTTGAAGCTGCTGCTGGCGATATGGTCATCCACCCCGAGCCGCAGGGACGCATCGCCACGGGTGCCGCTACGGCGGGCGTTCAGGCCGATCGCATTGGTGCGGCCGACTTCGCTGAAGTCCACGCCTGCATAGGTGGTGCCGGTGCTGTCTTCAAACTCACGGGTATAACTGCCGCCGGTGTGCAGCTTGCCGTTGTTGTAAGCAGCGTTCAGCGTGCCGGTATTGCGGTCCAGCATGATGGTGGTGTTCAGATACAGCCCGTAGTTGTTGCTGCTGTTGTTATAGCCACCTTTTTGCACCCCGGTGGAAATCACCGCCCAGACCCCGTTGCCACGCCAGTTCCAACTGCTTTGCAACTGATGGCGTTCGCTGTTGGCAAAGCGGCTGTAGTTGTAACCCAAGCGAGTCGGGCCAAACTGGCGGCTGTAGCCCAGCGAAGTGCTGTTGCTGCCCTGATAGAATTCAGACACCGAGGTATTCTGGTACTGTGAAACTGTCAGATTACCCAGTTGCTGGTTACCGGCGCTCAGGCTGGCGTAGCCACCCGCGCGTTTTTCCCCGGCCATAACGCCCACGGTTGGCGTCACTTCTACATCCGCGATCTGCATTGGCCGGGTGAGGTTGTGCTCCATCGCCCAGCTATTGCCGGTGCCCTTGAGCAGGGTACTGCTGGCGGCAAACCAGTTGGTCTGGAAGCTGACGCCCGCATTGACGATGCTCTTCTGAGTGTTCAGTTCTTTGCCCAGCGTCAGATACCAGCCAGAGCCGCCACCATAGTTGATGTTGGCAATCTGCTGGTTCTCGGTACTGACCACCTGGCCGCTGCGGTTAACCAGCCGAACTTCAACGCTGTAGAAGCCGCCGGGCAACTGGTTGTAATCAATCTCATTGCGGCCCACCACGGCCGGCAAGCGGCGGATAAGGCGTCCGTCGCGGTAGAACTCGTAGTCGCCATCGGTGGTGGCGAACAACACTATTTTGCCTGCGGACTGGTTGTCGCGCTTCAGGTTGTCCTGGCTGCCCAGGGTGACGAACTGGTCAAAGCTTGGGTTGAGCGAGGTGCTGATGCTGCCTGAGGCACTGTCGCGGCTGTCCTGCCGCCCACTGCGCAAGTAGGTTGAGGCAAAGTTTTTTTGCAGATACCAGGTACTGACGCCTTGATCCGTGGTCCGGACATCGAAATTTTTGCTTTCGTTGTAGTACCAGTTCAGATACGCATAGCTCTGCGCGGGCAGGCCGAGGTAGCCCTGGCCGTAGGCTGAAACCGCGCGGTATTCATTGGAGGCGGTGCGTACATCCAGTGACTGGTTATGAATAAAGCCCATCATGGTCTGGGGTTGCACATAACGCTGGTTGCCGTCGGTGATGGTCAGCGACTGTTTGACTTTATCCAGCGATACCGTCTGGCCGCTGACGGTATAGTCGCAACCGTTCGGGCAGACTGCGTAGGGGATCTGGGTGAGAACCTTGTTGAGTAATACTATCTGTTCAACTGACACTCCATTCTGGCGATACAGTGCCTCATCAAAGGTGAGACGATTTTTTTGTGCAGACCAGTTGATGGGCCCTGGCAACGGTTTGCCGTCCAGAGTGGCCAGAAACTGCATGGATTTATCCTGCTCGGCCTCGGAAAAGCCCGCAGGCACCTGATATTCAATCTGGGCACTGTCTGCATAGGTTGCGGCTGACGGTGCCAGCAGCAATAAACCGGTTGCCCATCCTGGGATAACGTTGGCCATGGAGAGTCCGTTCAATAAGTAGAGTAAATAGCTCTGTCAGTTATTAACGTATTAATAATCAGGCAGCATGACGTACTTAATGACTAGTCATTAATCATTAACCCGCTTTGAATAAAATATTTATATTTTTTACAGCGTGGTAGCTAACAAAAAGCTTTGATTACTGTCCTAAAAAACATTTTCACTAATAATCATTAAATTCAGGTAAATAA
This sequence comes from Serratia sp. HNCC26DJ206, assembly GCF_057180605.1. Taxonomy (NCBI): domain Bacteria; kingdom Pseudomonadati; phylum Pseudomonadota; class Gammaproteobacteria; order Enterobacterales; family Yersiniaceae; genus Serratia; species Serratia sp. HNCC26DJ206. The sequence goes on along the minus strand of NZ_JBXUGP010000019.1, from coordinate 23,367 downwards.
TAGGGCTATAGATATAACCCTATTATTGTATCAATACCAGAAATCAAAGATATTGTGGTAATACCAGTTTAGATTTTTGGTTCGAACAGCATGACCAGGTCACCCTGGTATGAACCGTTAGTCGTGCCAGTCACGTTAGTTGGCGCTTTGGCAGTGATTTTCAGGGTGTAGGTGTTGTCATAGCCACCTGGTGCAACAGTGGTCTGAGTCACTTTAACGGGAGCACCCACAACCACTGGCTTGCCAGCGAAAGTGACGGCCACGGTTGATAACTGAGCGCCATCAAGACGGTTCACGGTCAATGGCTGAACCAGAGATACGTTCACGTCAGTGTCGGTGGTGTAAACACGAACCGGCAGATCGTTGGAAGCGAAAGATGTCTGGGTATAATCCTTGGCGAAAAGCTCTTCTTTATCGTACCAGGTGCTGCCATCTGGCTTGGAAACGAAGATGGCATCGTTAATATTAGCCACGATGGTGATCTCTTTATTCACGCCAGTAGCAGCATGTGCCAGACCGGTAGACAGAATAGCAGCGGCGACAACAGACAGAAGAATCTTTTTCATTATTACTTTCCTTTTTTAATTAAAGCGACGTCCTTATCATTAAGAAACGTCCTTAATGTTTCCGTTCAGTACTGAACATGATACAAATAGCCATTGATTAAAAGGCTATTTGGAGTTGATTCAGTAGAGATGAAAATCATCAACATTGAGTGCGTTAAGTACAATATGGTTTTAATTGAAAGCTCAATATCAACCAGCGGGACGCAATGTAAGATTTTTCTTTGATTTAAGGGAGATGCTTTTTTACTATACGCAATGCAGATTTGTTATTTTCTTGCAATGAAAAATAGAGTTTTTTTATTATCCTGTTGAATTTATGTTGTTTTATTTTTGTGGTAATAATTTCATACCGAGCTGATTTTTTTTAAAAAACGATTTAAATCAGTTTTTCAATTAACCCTGTGCTTTATAGAATCCCAAAAAGCGTCGTCAGATCAGAATATGCTGATTCATTTTTGCCAACTTTCAAACCTGATAACGCCGAATTTTTTAGAATAATCTTATAGTTGGAGGCTGGCGACATTCATGAGGCAGGCCGTGATCCCACCTGTTGCATCAGTTGTGCAATACACTCACGCAAGTAGGCCAGCAAAGGTGGCGTGAGCCAGGTACCTTCAGTCAGAGCCGGTTCCTGTTCCATCGCCTGACGGATTTTCATCTGGGTCGCCGGGTTGTCGCCTGCATAGGAATGGAACAGTTCCAGCCAGTGAGCGGCCAACTGCCGCGCTTGTTCTGATTCTGCGGGGACTCCCTCTCTCATTGCCTGCTGGAAGCGGGCGATCAACCCCGGCCATTCCTGCATGCGATCAAAATAGTGAGCACGTACATAGGCATACTCCTGCTCATTGAGATATTTGCGGTAAATCTCCAGTTTGGTTTCGGCAAAGGCCCGCGTCACGTAATCGGTCATGGCCGGGGTGATACCGGTTTGCTCGCGCATCAAGGGTTCATCGGCATGCATGGCATTCAAGCGGGTTAGAAATGCGGGATTGCCAGCGGTATCGCGCTCCAACGTGCGCATCCAGCGGCGTGCAATGGCCTGAGCGCGTGGGTCTTCAGCGTTGATGCCGCTTTCCATCAGCATATGCACACTGCTGACCATTTCTTTCCATTCCTGGTTGCGCGCTTCATCGGCCTGATAAAAGGGTAACTGTGCCAGTTCATCCGCGGTAAAATATTTATCGTACATTGTCATTGACTCCAAAGTCGTCAGCCAGTCGTTTAATTCGGGTTCATTGCCCATGGTCAGTTGCGTATGCATATGCTGCAACCGGCCACGCAACGCGGTGATCTGCACCAATTGCCGATCGAGCATGGCAATCTGCTGCTCGATAACGGCGGGTAGCGCCAGCCCCGAACGTGCCAGAAGCGCTCCGACTTCTGCCAGCGTGACGCCCATACGGCGCAAGGCCTGAATATGGTGCAAGCGGGTAATATCAGCCCGGTTATACAAACGATACCCGGCGTCGGAACGTGCAGAGGGGATCAATAAACCAATACTGTCGTAGTAATGCAGCGTTCTGACGGTAATTCCCGAACGGCGCGCCAGTTCGCCCACTTTTAATAGCATTTGGTTACCTCCTGCGGCTTCAGGTAATAAGGTATAAGGCCTGACGTAGCGTAAGGGTCAAGAAGAAAGACGGGGGAGATTGCTGCAGGCTCACGTACGGAGCCTGCACTAGGCACTACCAACCTTTTACGGCACCGCCGTTGAAGATTTTTTCTGCGGCTTTGGCTACTTCATCGGATTCATAGGCTTTGACGAAGCTCTGCACGTTCTGCGCATCTTTATTGTCTGTGCGGGCCACCACGATATTGGTATACGGCGACTCTTTATCTTCGATAAAAATGCCGTCTTTGGTGGGGGTCAGACCGATCTGATTGATATAAGTGGTGCTGATGACCGCGACGGCGACTTTTGGATCGTCCAGCACATGCGGAAGCTGTGCGCCTTCCAACTCCATAATCTGGTAATTGTGCGGGTTGGCGCTGATATCCAATGAGGTCGGCAGCAGGCCTTTACCTTCTTTAAGATCGATCAGCCCGACTTTTTTCAACAGCAGCAGCGCGCGGCCCAAATTGGTAGGATCGTTGGGGATAGCAATCACCGCACCATCCTGTAACTCTTTCACTGAAGTGATTTTTTTCGAGTAACCCGCCATCGGGAATACAAAGGTATTGCCAACCGCCACCAGCTTGTAGCCGTGATCTTTATTTTGCTGGGCCAGGAACGGGCGGTGCTGGAATACGTTGGCATCCAGTTCGCCTTTATCGGTGGCATCGTTGGGCAGCAGTGAGCCGCTGAAACCGACCAGTTCTACCTCCAGGCCATATTTCTCTTTGGCCACCTGTTTGGCGATCTCCGCCACATCCTGTTCGGCACCGTTAATCACACCGACTTTGATATGGTTTTGATCGGTTTTTTGATCGCAGCCCTGTAACAGCAGGGTTACTGACAGTGCTGCCGCCAAGGCGGTAAAACGCCAGGTTATGGTCATAGGAATCTCCCTGAAAAAACAATGAAATCAGTAGGTTTGGTGCTGATAGATAACCCCGGCTTTAGGGTGAAGTCAAACGATTACTCAGTATAAAGAGGCATAGCTAATAACCACCGAATCCGGCATGGGTCTATTTTCTCTGTGCAAAGGGGCATTGTGTCGTGCGGCATCTTTGCTTGAGTTTCTGGCGTAATCCGTCCGTGGACATAGGGTGGACTACACTGGCCCGCTATTGAATAAGTTGCGTGTGCCATTGCTGTTCTTTGAGAACTATGATCTTTTCCGGAATATTAATTTTGCTGTTATCAACAGTTAACTGCCCAAGGTGCAAAGTCCACCGCGAACCTCGAACGGGTGGCGCTGTTTCAAATCGAAGGACTATTCCACCCTGTTCACCATTCAGGTCCATGGTTTTTGCCGACAATGCTGAGTAGGTTACGGGGCCCCTGCTACCTGCGGAGGAGGTTGTGCCACTGCACCGTTTAGATGGTATGCCTCCCGTTTTTGAGCTGAGATTATCGTAAAATTCCGAATCGGAGATGATGCGTTCTCCGTTTTCCTTTTCTATATAAGCTCTTTGATGCGAGTACATTATTGGAATTCGAGCGTTGTGATTTGCCCGGCTGTAGTTGTGTGCGTATAGATATATCCACAAAGCAGATTCGTCGGCACAGGTTATGTTTATTATGATTTCGATACTTTCTTGCTTGCCATTTCTTTCAACTTTGACCTGATAGGCGCTGGGCCAATCTGTGTCCCCCTCAAACCAGGGCCTAGATGGAACGCTGACTACACACCCACCAAGCGTTAAGGAAAGGAAGCAGGCCATCATGGCGAACGTCAATTTTCTATACATGGATAGATTCCGAGATTATTGACTTAACAGAGATTGATTGGACGCTAACACCTGCCCAGGTGCGGAATTTTTGCCGAGCATGTATGCGTTCCATCCCAGCCAACCTCGCTGTTAAACTGACTCAGATGGCCCCCTGGGCTTAACGCGGGCGCAAGACCACAATGCCTGGCGTATTCATTACGTAAGCGCTAAACGGCGAGTCCACCACTTGCATATTCTCTTTACGCGAAGAGGCATTGCGCAGCACCGGGCCATCCTGCGTCATAATAAAGAAACCAGTGTGGGTAACGTCCAGCCCGGCCAGTTTGGTGTAGATGCCGATGTAGTCACCAGTCTGCAACTGACTCATCACCCGATCGTTAACAAATTCACTGGGGATATAGGTAATGCTGCGTTCTACCACCGGCAGGCCGGGAAGATAAGCCTCGCCATCGGCTTTACGATTGAGGTGTTTCACGACGGTGACGGCATTCGGGCTAAGCTGTGCGGTAATATCGTCGGCGAGTATCTGCTCTTTTTGCGCCCAATCGCTGAAGAAATGTTTGCGATGCAGGAAATCGATCTCACCCTTCACGTAGCGGGTTTGAATCAGGTTCTCGATAAACTGCTCGTCGGTAGTGGCTTCTCTGAGCGCTTCAACGTAATCCAGGTAGGTGAAGCAGTCCAACCCACGAAAATCGATCACCAGCTGTTCTGGGGTGCTGGCCGAGCCGATCAGCATATTGGCAACATAAGGCGTACCGAGGAACGTCTGCGAGAGCAGATCGATCGTCTGGCCTTTATCGGCTTTAGGAACCGCCGCGTGCAGCGCCAGTATGGCGTGCAGTTTGTTAACTGTGTCGTCGTCCATTTTCATCGCTATCTTCTGCTGGTTAGCCATTTCCGGCGTTAATTTTACCGGGTTCTCGACAGGTTTTTTAGCGCTGCATCCCACTATTAGTGGGATCAACGTGATTAAAAACAATCGGCGCATCTTTTTTCCTATCCTGGCATTAAATGATAACGGTTATCATTATTGCCGGAGGGAAGTAAACTTAGCGTAAACATAACGGCAATCAACGTGATGCCAACCACCTGATTCAACTAATCAAGCTCCCTCAACAGTTTGGCCGGATTACCGGCATAAATGCCTTTACGGCTGATATTTTTGCTGACCACTGCACCGGCACCGATCACCACATCATCGCAGATCTCAACGGACAGCACGGTAGCGCCGGAACCGATGGAAACCCGGTTGCCGATCCTGGTACGGCCCCAACTGGCCGGATCGGCGTTGGGCGCGCCGTTTTTGAACAGATCGTTGGCGAACATCACGCCATGGCCGATAAAGCAGTCTTCACCAATAGTGACGTATTCGCAGATAAAGCTGTGGGATTGCACTTTACTGCGTGCCCCTACGCTGACGTTTTTCTGGATTTCGACAAATGGCCCGACGAACACATCGTCACCCAATTGGCAACCGTACAGATTGCTGGGTTCAATCACCATCACGTTCTGCCCGGCCTGAACTTGATTAATCCCGCTTTGGCGGGTGCGGATTTTAGCTGACATAGAGTCCCTCCAGTAAAGTGGTGCAACATATTGACTATACACTTATTACTTAACATTGCAGGGGGGTAACTGTATCGCGTTATTTGGCTCTTCGCCGCTGCTGCGTACGTTTTTTCAATCAAAGACTATACTGGATACAGGGGAGGTGCCCCGTGGCCGCCATCCTCACGCGGTATGTTATCCGTTAAAGATGTTAATGATTCGCCGCTTGCGCTTTGCGGTGAAATGAGGAGGTGTTTCATGGCCAATCATGTTTGGGGACTGCTGGCGCATCCCCGCACCGAGTTCAAAAACATTCAAAGCGAGAATGAAAGCATCTCGCACCTGTACACCCACCACGTTCTGTTAATGGCGTTGATACCGGTGATCTGTGCCTATATCGGTACCACGCGGCTAGGCTGGCTCTCGGGCAGCGGACACGCAATCCGCTTGGATATGCTTACCGCTTTCTATACCGCCATTGCTTTTTACCTGCTGATGCTGGCCGGTGTGGCGATCATGGGGAAAGCGATCCACTGGATGGCCCGACGCTATGAGACTCGCCCCAGCCTGCACCGCTGCATGGTGTTTGCCGGTTATGTGGCGACACCGATGTTCCTGAGTGGGGTAGTGGCGCTGTATCCGGTGCTCTGGCTGTGTCTGTTGGCCGGTATTATCGGCCTCAGCTATTCGGCCTATCTGCTGTACATCGGCATTCCGAATTTCCTGGGGATCGATCGCAAAGAAGGGTTTATCTTTTCCAGTTCGACGTTGGCTATGGGCATCCTGTTACTTGAGCTTCTGCTTGGGTTAACGGTGGTGCTGTGGGGGTATGGTTCCTGGTTCTTCTGAAGTCTGCATTTTGTTCTGTTATTGCCCCTTATGCTATTGCGGCATAAGGGGTTTTTGCATTTAACGCTCGCGAATTATCAGCTACGATCGCCCCAGAACTTCTGCTTACTGGTCTTGCCAAGGCCGGGGTTAAAACTGTTGGTGGGATCGGCCTCTTTATAGAAGGCCTGCAAGTCCGGTTTGGCATGATACAGATGGCCGACGTTATGTTCGGCCGGGTATTCCGCACCACGCCGATCGAGGATCGCCAGCATCTGTTCTTTTAACGCATGGCAATCGACGCCTTTTTTCACTACGTAATCCTGATGGAACACGTGGCACATAAAGTGGCCGTAATACAGTTTGTGCACCAGCTGGCCGTCGATTTCCGGCGGCAGGGTTTCGAACCATTCGTTATCGTTGCGGCGCAGAGCGATATCCAACGCCAGAATGTCTTCCACTTCTTTGCTGTGAACGGCGTGATAGCGTATGGCGGCACCCGCAGCGGCGAAGCGGTGCAGGAAGGCTTTTTTGCCTTCTTCCGGTGTGCAAACGAAGAAATCTCCGTTGGCCTGCGCGAAGTAGCTTTGCAGATACTGCTGTGCTTCTGCCACCCCAGGGCCCGACATTTTCAGCAGCAGATGGTGCTCAAAACGGATGCGATACTCTTTCATCCGCTTTGGCAGATGGCTGGGCGCCAGCTTGCTGAGCTTTTGCATTACGCAGTCGGTGAGATTGTGCGGTAACAAAGGCAGCTTGTTGAGGCGGGCATCCACAAAGCCTTTCAGGGTGAAGAAACGGGGTAGCTGGTCGGTACCGAGTTTGTCGATCATCATAAAGGTGTCTTTGCCATACACTTCGGCAATATCGAAGATATCGCGGTGCATGTACTCGCCAGCCACCGGCAGGTTTTCGAACTTGCTCAGCATATGGCGGCGCAGTTCGGTCAACACCGCCGTGTCGTTGGTGCCGATGTAGAACACCTGCTCTTTATCTTCTTTGGCAAAGGTATCCAGACGTACGGCAAACACCGCCAGCTTGCCCGCGCAGCCGGAGGCTTCGTATAAACGGCGTTTATCGGCGTTGAAGCGCGAAGGGGTGTCGGCATCGACGTCGCGCACCCGGCTGGCGTATTCGTTGTCGGAGGCGCGCAGTTCGCCGTATTCAACATCTTCTGGCCGGTAATCCCCTTTCTCTAAACGGTTGAGGATCTCTTCTGGCGTATCACCGAGCTTAATCCCCAGATGATTGACCAGCCGCAACTGCCCATCGGCATCCAGCTTGGCGTACAGCGCCATTTCGGTATAGGCCGGGCCGCGTTTGACCAGTGAGCCGCCGGAGTTATTGCACACGCCGCCGATGACCGAAGCACCGATGCATGAAGAACCGATCACCGAATGCGGTTCACGGCCATAGGGTTTGAGCAACTTTTCCAGTTTGTTCAGCGTGCTGCCAGGGAAACCGATCACCTGTTTACCCTGATCCAGCACCTGGATATGGTCGAGCCGCAGGGTGCTGACGATCACGATCTCGCGATCGTAATCATTGCCGCTGGGCGTGGAACCTTCGGTTAAACCGGTGTTGGCGGCCTGCATGATGACAATTTTATCGGCATCAACGCAGGCTTGCAGGATCTGCCACAGTTGCAGCAGGCGGGTAGGGAACACCACGGCTAATGCTTTACCCTCGCCGGACCGGAAGCCCTTGCGGTAACGTTCGGTGTTGCGCTCGCCGGTCAGCACTTGCATGTTGCCAACGATATTCTTGAGCCGATCAATAAATGCTTGGTTTGTGGACTGTGTCATGGCTAGCTCCCTGTTATTATCTCGTAGCGCTCTGCATACCCGGCCTGACGCTCTTCGTCACGTAGCGTCAGGATTTCTACCCCGCTTGCGGTAACCGCCACGGTGTGCTCCCATTGGGCAGACAGTTTTTTGTCGCGGGTGACCACCGTCCAGCCATCTTTCTTCTGCTTGATGCGGTGATCGCCTTGGTTAATCATCGGTTCGATGGTAAACACCATCCCTTCCTGCAAGACCGTGCCGGTTCCCGGCTGGCCATAATGCAGCACCGCCGGGCCTTCATGCATGGCGCGGCCAATGCCGTGGCCGCAATATTCCCGCACGATGCTGTACCCGGCCTGTTCGGCGTGGTACTGGATCGCGTGGCCGATATCCCCCAGAGTTGCCCCCGGTTTCACCGCGCGAATGCCTTGCCACATTGCCTCGTACACGTTGTTTACCAGCCGCTTGGCGACCGGAGTGATTTGGCCGATAGCGTACATTTTGCTGGAGTCGGCAATAAAACCGCTGTTTTCCAGCGTGATATCCACGTTGACGATCATGCCGGAACGCAGAATTTTACTGGCCGAAGGCATGCCGTGGCAGATCACATCGTCGATCGAGGTATTCAGCACGTAAGGGAAATCATACTGGCCCTTGCTGGCAGGGCGTGATTTCAATTCATCGACGATAAACGCCTCGGTGCGATCGTTAATCTCCATGGTGGTGATGCCTTCGCGGATTGCCCCATCGAGCATAGCAAACACCTTGGCCAACAGCGCACCAGAGTGGCGCATTTTGGCAATCTCTTCCGGCGTTTTGATGACAATCTCTTTCACCCGATCATTTCCTTTAGTGTCAATCCATAAGCGATTTGTCGGTGAATTATATACGCTTTGCAGGGGAGGAGTTTGCTATTCCTCGACACAGGAATTTTCCTGACCGCAGGATTGCTGGCACCAGCCAATACGTTTATTGTAATTAGCGGCTTTTTTGCCATGACTTTTCAGAAGGATTTTCGGCGTGACTAAACTACGTGTTGGGGTGATCTTTGGCGGTAAATCGGCGGAACATGAGGTTTCGCTCCAGTCGGCAAAAAATATTCTGGATGCAATCGACAAAGAGAAGTTTGACGTCACGCCGTTGGGGATTGATAAAACAGGGCAATGGCACATTAACGATGCCTCTAATTTCCTGCTGAATGCGGAAAACCCGGCGCTGATTGCGCTCAATCATTCCAATAAAAATGTCGCGCTGATACCGGGGCAGGAGAAACAACAGCTGATTGCCGCCGATGGTGCCGGTGCGCTGGGCCAGCTCGATGTGGTGTTCCCGATTGTTCACGGCACGCTGGGGGAAGACGGTTCTCTGCAAGGGTTGCTGCGCATGGCCAATATTCCTTTTGTGGGTGCGGGGGTGCTGGGCTCGGCGGTCAGCATGGATAAAGACGTCACCAAACGCCTGTTGCGCGATGCCGGGCTGGCGATCGCCCCTTTTGTGACGCTGACGCGTGCCAACCGCCACCAATACGGTTTTGCGCAATTGACGGAGGCGCTGGGGTTGCCGCTGTTTGTTAAACCGGCCAACCAGGGCTCTTCCGTTGGCGTCAGCAAAGTGCACGACTTGGCCGAATTTGAACAGGCGATCGCGCTGGCATTCAGCTTTGATCACAAAGTGTTGGTGGAATCGGCGATTGTTGGCCGTGAGATCGAATGTGCGGTGTTGGGTAACGATCGGCCGCAGGCCAGCGTTTGCGGTGAAATCGTGTTAAGCGATGAGTTCTACTCTTACGACACCAAATACATTAACGAGCAGGGCGCTCAGGTGGTGGTGCCTGCGGCACTCGATCAGGCGATCAGCGACAAAATCCGCGATGTGGCTTTGCAGGCGTTCAACGCCTTGGATTGCCTGGGCATGGCACGCGTCGACGTATTCCTGACGCCAGATAATCAGGTGATTATCAACGAGATCAATACGCTGCCAGGGTTCACCAATATCAGCATGTACCCGAAACTGTGGGGAGCCAGCGGGGTAAGTTATACCCAGTTGATTACGATATTGATCGAGTTGGCGTTGGAGCGCCATCAGCAGGATCGCGGCTTGAACAGCTCGGTGTTTGATCGACCTTGATATTTTTAGAAGCAGAGAGGCCTACCCTCTCTGCTCAGAGTGCTGACAAAGCCCGTTATTAGGGAGAGCGTGCCGGAGGGGTCGTAGCGGCGTAAGCCGCCGGAGCGCCCCTCGGTGCGCTAGGCCCGGGTATCTCGGGCTAAAAAAACACTTTGTCATCAACTTCAGCAGAGAGGTCACCCTCTCTGCCTTATCGGTTGATCCAATTAGATTTTAGGCACCTTATCAAACATGTTTTTCATCTCCTCAGGAAAACCATTGGATAGGGTGGCCCGTAAGTCATTCATGGCGGTTTCGAAGTCCTTCGGCCGTTCTTCGCTTTGCATTTTCTGATGAGCATCGACATTATCCTGCACCCCACTCAGGATTTTGTTCATATCATCCATCATGGTCTGGCATGACTGGTTTACCGATTGCATGATACTGCGCGCAGCATCTGCTCCTGACATCTCCATATTTTGCATGCCTTTCACAAAAGGCTGCTGTAGCTCAGACTGGGCTTGCTGGCCAAGGCCTGAACTTGACTGCATAACATCTTTTATCGTTTTCGGATCAAGCATTTGATATCTCCTTTATTATGGTTACAGGTTTTTGGGGCACGAAAATTGACTCAGCGCCTGCGACCATAGCGGGTAGTCCTTCATGGTTGAGCTGAGTTCTACTTTGAAAAATCCACCGATCGCGTTCATGGCTATGGTGAGTTCGCGGCTATTGCTGCTGAGCCTCACAGGGTTACTGGCGTCATACATGCGGAAAATCGCCCAAGGTCCGTCAAAGCTGACCGTTTCGACTTTTCCGCCCTGTGTTTTGAACGTCAGGCGGATATAAACCCCGCCCTTTGGTCCTGGCCAGTCAACGCGCATTGGTTGGCTGTAGCCGTGGCTGTAGGTGAGCACCTGCCCATCCACATCCAGCACGGCTTCCAGAATAGTGGGGGACAAGGATATCGGTCTAATAATCATAGACATAGCCATATTGCCAGAAGCGTCAAAGAAAGAGTCACGAATCTGAGAGGCGTGTTCGAATGCGCCAAGGGTTTTTGATGTCACCACACCGGCACTCTCTGGCTTAACCTTCCAACTACTGCCACTAGTATCGACATAAGGTGCCAGATTCTGGTCGAAGAAGTTTTGCATGGCACCCGCTTGGCTGAACATCCTGCTGAAATCGGCGATGCCGATCTCCTCTCTGGCGGAACGGTTGAAAGGATAGCGTCCACTGACGGTCTTATTGCATAAGTCCGAGGCGATAGAGGAAACGCCTTTACCCAGGTTTTCCTTGCTCTGCTGCAAGCTCTGGTTTTGGCCGGTTGACAGCAGATCCATCATCACGCTGCGCACCGGTTCTGGCTGGCGGGCCATGTCGATCTGCAACCGGTTAAAATCACTGTTTTTGGGCAGGATTTGGCCCGCTCGCAGCGATACTGACAGCGTAATCAGTTGGTTGTAGATCTGCTCGAAGGCACTGGCGAGAGGATCGCTGTTACTGGTTGAGGCCTGTTGTAACTGGTTGCCCAGCCGCCGCAGTAGCTCGAAGCGGTCTTCCACACTTTTCTCTGGCGTCAACCGGAAGCGTGAACGTTCGCCGGACATCTGGTCAATCACGTTACGGCGCGTCTGGTTCAGCTTGTTGCGCTGGGTATCGAACCAACCGGCCACATCTCCCTTACTGTCGGCGTTAAGCGTGGTTTCTCGCGTGGCGAAGCGCACCAGATTGGCGAGTGGGGAGGAAGGATCGGAGAATTGTCGTGCTAACAGCGCCGCATCATCCAGATTATTGATTGGGCGGACGCGGATATCATTCAGGAATGTATCCCATTGGTTGGCGTACTCCAGCAGGTAATACTTCCGCGCTTCATCGGATAGCTTCTGTGCTGCTGCCAGCAGGTTGACCTGGCTGACGGAGTCTTTGCCATCACTGAGCACCCAGCTTTGTTCCTGGATCATGGCCTCTGCGTCATCTTGCAGTTGGGCGAGGAACACGTCGTGATAGCCGGCTCGGGTATAAAAACCTGGGATTGCCTGATCGGTCACGGTGCTTGGGCTTTTACGGCGGAGCATCAGGGCGACGCTTGGGCCTGCCATATCCGCCAGCGTAATATTTTCAATGCGCGGCGGCAGCGGTTTGTCCTGAATGCCTTGGACGACCCGAATATGGATTGGGATCCTCATGGCTTTGATACGCGCCGTGCGGATCAACTCATCGTCCATTTTGGCTTTTGGCGCGCTGGCAGAAGTGTCGTCAAACAGTTCCCGCAGATGGTAACTGAACAATTTCTGCTCGCTGAGGGTATAACCCTGCGGGGCAAAATCATTCCAACGGTTCATGAACCAGTTTTCCAACGCTTCCGGCGAGCGGCGCTCCGGGTGGCCGAGCATCAGATAGATTTTCAGGGTGTCGTATCCGTCGTCGTTGCCAGACAGCATCTCTTTACGCAATTCGTTGGTGACGTAATTCTCTACCGCAGGCCAGAAGATCTTGTTCAGATGGCGATGATAGGTTTGCAACATTACCCGGTTGAGCAGGCGGTGTTCAAAGTAGGGGGTCAGCAGCGGAGGGGTACTTTCCAGGAACTGCGTACCGATATAGCCCAATTGCTCAAAGGCGGCAACCAGATCGTCATTAATTTGGCTGGTTAAAGGAATATCTCGCACGATACGTTTGGTCTCTTCAAACCGCGCCGAGGCATAAGCGATATAGTCGTACTCCCAGAAGTAGCGGGCTCCCAGCATCAGCAATGTCATACACAACAGCAGGAGAACCAGCAGATAGCGGCCGATCAGCATCAGGCGATTACGCAACGGCAGCGGCCCTGAAGAATGTAGGATCCCACGTTCGGTGATGGCATGGCTTAGTGCGGGGTGGTAGATCGGCCCGATTGGACGCGTTTCTAAGGTGTCTTCCCAAGAAGACAGCGTCAGGGTACTACCAAACCAAAATTGCCGCAGACAACCGGAATAACCCAGCGGTGTGGCTGGGAATACCTGTTCGAGTAGATGAAACAGTGGCTTTTGCAGTGCGCCCAGGCTTTCTGTAAACAACAGCAGTTGCTGGCGCACTTCAATGTCTGGCGCATCATGAAGGATTTCCAGGACGTAGCGGCTGACTTTAGCCTGTAACTCTCGGTAGCGGGCTTCATCGGCTGCAAAGTCATTATGATTCTGTTCGTTGCAGGTCAGGCTGATACCGAACCCTTCGGCCAGAATGTCTTCACTCATCAGGGAAAGGAATGCCTCACTGCCTGGCAGGTTATCGATATTGTTCAGCAGAAGATAAACGGCGATATCCGTATGGAAACTGGCCGCCACTTCTTGAATGCGAACACGTAGCGTATCCGCCAACGACTTGCGCTCGGTCAGGGAAGCATGCAGCAGCATTTCGGCATCCAGGCACAGAATGATCCCGTCGATACCGGGATAACGCCGATGCTTGCGGATCATCGAGAACAGTTTTTGCTTTGCGAGACCTGCTTCTTCACTTTGGCCGTGTAACAGGATCCATTCGCCAGCCGTATCGATATAAACCGCACGGTCTGTCAGCCACCAGTTACAGTCTTGAGTGGGCCCAACGTCGCTCGTTTGTGCCAGGCCATATTGTTCTGACAGCAAAAAGTGTTCGCCGCTTTCATAGATCAGCGAGGTTTTCCCGCATCCTGGTGGGCCCATGACCAAGAACCAGGGTTTTTCATCAATATAGTGGCGCTTCCTGCGTTCGCGCCAGCGTTGCCAGCGTGTTTTCTGGCCTGCCAGGCTGACATGTTGCAGTGTGCGCAGAGCATCATAAAAACGCGTGGAAACGCGATCCAACTGCACCGTTTTTTTCTTGCGCTGTGGCAGCGGCGCTCGGACATGGCGGAAAACCCAGCCCAGGCAAACCGCGACGAAAGGCCACAGTGCCCAACACAGGATAAGTATGATAATGATTTTACGAACCCAAACTCCGCCCAGCGGGAAATAAGGGCCAATAGCAATCAGTGGGCCCACCCACCAAACGACATAGCAGAGCACCAGGGCGATCATCAAAATCAGAAGTCGGCGTATCATAACGATCCCTATTGTTGTCTATTGGTATCCAAGAGTACGGGGGTACTGCCATCGATGAATTCCTTCATCGCCTGTTCGGCATCGCGTTGGCCGATTTTCCACAGGATGTCGACACGCCGGTTGCGGCGGCGGCCCTCTTCCGTGGCGTTGTCGGCAAGTGGCTCACTTTCACCACGCCCGATAGCGCTAATCTCACGTTGATGTGTCTGATTGATATTGGTGGACTCCCGCAGCTTGTCAGCCACCACGATGGCCCTGGCTTCAGAAAGTTTGATATTTGAGTTACCTGAGTTATTGCGGAAAGGCTTGTTATCCGTATGACCGATAACCTCCAGATCGCCAGGCCATGGCGCCAAGGCTTCACCCAGACGTTCGATATTGCGTTTGTTCAGGAATTCTTCTGAAAGCTGTGCCTGGCCAGTGCGGAATGCGCCGTCCGACGTAAAGATCAGCAGCCAGCCGCGGGGATCTTTACGTACTTCCAGCCAGCCTTCATTCAGGATTTTTGACAGAGGATTGGGGAGTGTTTCCATAATATTGATCTTGCGGGGTTCCGGTGGCACCCACGCCAGGATATCGCTGCGGATCTTGCTCGATTGCTCGTGCAGATACCAGGCGCTGATACCGTAAGCGCACAGACACACCATCAGCCCATAGCAGAGAATTTTTAACGCTTTGACGTAGGTTCGCCGTGGCGAACCTACGTCGGCCTGGGCGATAGCCAGTGACTCGGTGGCATTCTGTGCATAGAGTAGGATATGCAGGCGGTTACGCAGATCCATCAACAGCATTGCACCGTGTTCGATCATGCGGAATTTACCCTCAAATCCCATTGATAGGATCAGATCGTAAAACTCCAGTACTTGCCGGTTCTGTTTCGGTGATGCCAGATACCCTTGCAGATGTTCAAAGCAGTCCTCTCCGCCCCAAGCATCACGATGGAACTCCACCAGCAAACTTTGGTTGAACGATTCAGAGCTTTGCAGGCCCGAGAAAATACCGTCGATGTAGGTACAACACAGATAAGAGAGGTGGTGAATATCGTCCACCGGGCAGTTTTTTTTCTGCAAATGCTGCTGAAAATACTGAATTTCCCTGACGATAGGTGGCCTGATTTCGGCCACTCTGGCTTCGGAATGTGAACGGAAGCGTTCCACTAGCAATAGCAGCGGCATCGCAGCGGCGATATAGGGGTTATCCCAGGTCCCAGATACCACGCCAGGGCGATCGGGGATTACCCGGTAGTTTTTAGCCTGCGATGGCGGCATTCTGGCGATGCCGCCGGTGGCGGCAACATCGTTATCGGCTGAATAACCGGCCATCGTCGGTTCCACGGCTTCGCTATCTTCTTCCCCTGCGTCAGGTTGTGAACGTGAGGACTTGCTACTTTTCGGGATAATGCCGCTCAGCGATGACACGCTGCTTTTGGCTTGCCAGATCGGGTTGGTTAACGATTGTTCCGCATGCCGTGCGCCATTGCGCGCGGCTGAAATCGCCTCACGGATCTGGCGTTCAAAATCATTCATCCGATTCTCCCTTGCCTTAATCCCCAGGCTTCAAAACGCAATTCAGGGAAGTCACCAACGATACTGAGTGCGATGGCGGTGCCCGACATCATCTCCTGATAGATCGGGTCGGAATGGTCAACCTCAAAATAGACACTGTTGGGGTAATAAGGGATATGCCTTGGCGGCGAAGCCATTGGCATCATCCTGGCACCCGGGAGTTGCAGGTCGATCAACTGAACGATTTTCTCGACGGGGCCCAGTTTGGTTTGCGCCGGGAAGTAGGCACGTATGGTGTCTGCGGGCAGTTTTGCGCTGACGGTAAAGACCAGTTTCTCCAGCCGCAGTTGGGTATCGTTCTGGCACAGATAGATGTTATCGCCGCGTTCAACAAAGGGCAGAGCGACCGCCGGGGCTTCGATCACCAGCGACAGCGCGCGGCGCAGGGCGGCGAAGAGAGAGAAGTAGCCATTGTGAGGTTCGTGATGAGCGTAGAGCAAATCTGGCCGCGCCCAGGGTTTCTCTCCCCCCGGAATGGTACTCAACCGGCCAAGCAGCCCCAACAGTAGCTGGAATAGCCATTCTGGATGAATCTGGCGCTGCGTCAGAATATGCGAGAGTTTTAGATTGTATTCACTGAGGGTTTGCAGCAATAACAACTCCAGCAGTTCGGATAAACCGCCCATGGAGAGCGGGACATCCGGGCGGTAGACCGCTTCCAATCGTTGTACTATCAGGCCAAGGAGTTCGGTGGTGGCATTTTCCAGCCAGCCTGTCGCCCGGAAATCCAGCATCGGTGGCAGAAACTTGTCGTCCAGAATCAAGCGGCCATCCCGGGTACGTTCCTTGATAAAGGCAACCGGCAGCATGGACTCCGCATCACTGACCGCGCCGCGCAGATTCAGCCGGGTCTGGAGCTGCCCGAGCTGTAGGGTAGCGATCAGCGGTGTCCCCTCTGCGGCAATGCCATGGTTACGATCCTGGACTTCCGCATCCAATGCGGTAAATCGGCTGCCCTGTTTGCCCCCGGTCAGATCGATGTAGGTGTTGCCAGGGATATCCATCAGAACGGAAAGACAGATCACGTTGCCCTGGCAGTTCTCTCCGGGCTCAAAAGGCAGCGGTAGCGGCTCGCTGTCCCCCATATGGAAGGGGGTGCCGTCAGGGAACACACCACTGGCCTGGTTCAAGGCGAATTTGCCCTGATCCAGCAATCCTTGATTAATACTCAGCGCCTGGAACCCCCAGGCTAGCGCACCCATACTGCGTGCGCGCATATCGATGAGATGTTCCAGGTAACGTTCCTGCTGCTGGAAGTGCTGGGGTTCCATCAGCATCCCTTCTACCCAGGCAACACGTTGTTTAGGCAACATATTATTCTTCCTTTGAAACGTCTGTGGCCAGGTTCGGAAGCAGCGTCAAGTTACTGCCATCCACGCGGACCACGGGCTTGAAATCAGTACGGGCAACGGACTTCAATTGCATGAGGTTTTTCCCTTCGTTCATGTTTTGAAATTCAGCGGCAATCACCAGCCAGCGATCCTGATCGAAAGGGACTTCTCGCAGATATTGGCGCGTCTCCAAGGGCGCCAGGATGTATTGACTCACGCTGACAACCTCACCGCCGGTATTGATCGCGGTGCAGGGGGTCCCTTGGTACAGGTCTGGTGGAGACCAGCCATCGAGGTTGGTTTCGATGATGCAGATTTTTACCGGCTGTGCCCGGCCGTTTGGCCCGGGGTTAATGATGGGGGCGGCATTCAGTTGCATCACGATTTGCCGCTGCTGCGGCGGAATTTCCGGTGCGGAGGAAAACCAACTGCAACCGCTGAGTAGTGCCCATCCGGCCAGGGTGAATAAATGAAGAGGTCGTAATAGGTTATGCATTGATAAAGCACTTGGTTTGGCTGGGTACCATTTGAGTCGCCACAGCGTTGCCGTTGTTGGTGGTACCTGAGTCTCCCAGACGTGTGGCATAACTCCCTCCGTAAGTGACTTTTGCCGATCCATTAAGCGGTGTGTAAGTGCTATCTCTTGTCCCACTAGCGGCACCCTGGCCTGCGCCATAGTCCACGGTGGACGGGCGATTCGAAGTTCCAGTCAACGGATGTCCACCTGATTGGTAATATTTTGTAGCACTGGAGACAGCCGTAGCATTAGGGGCATCGTTTGGCCCCGGTGCTATGGTCATGGGAGAAACGGCGTTATGGCTCACCCCAGCTTTATCGTTATCGCTCGCAGTCATTTGGCTTACCCCATATGGATCTGCCCGCCGTCAATTCTCAGCACGGCAGAGGCATTTAATGAACCGATTCGGCTATTGATGATTAAGCTTTGCTCCGCCTGCTGGTTGATATGACGGGCCTGGATTTCATCGGTATTTTCCACCTGTCGATGGGCATGTTTCGCCTTAACGAACAGGGTATCGACCACCTGATGCAGGGTTTTGGCTACCCATTGGCTGGTGTGCGCCAGCAAGGAGAAGTGGCCGGTATGGATTTCGACGCGCTCAGGGCTGTGGATCTCCAAGGCCGGCACCAGCAGGTGCAACGGCACGTTGCCACTGTTCAGCATCAAGGGGGCTTCCGGCTGTTGGCGTTGCAGAACGGCGGTGACAAACGCTTGGCGCTGACATAAAACGGCGCTCACCAGATCGCCGGCCTGCGGTTGCACCAGGCAACTGGCTGCCGTCACCAACGTTAACGCCGTATGATGCTGAAGACAGAGCTGGCCGCGATCGTCCAGCGTGACATGGTCTGTGATGATGGTGGGCACCAGGTGTACTCTGCCGATTCTTGTTCGTATGCGCGAAGGGCGGTGCGCGCTGGTGGTGTGGCGAGTGGTGACAATGGGAATGAGTTCAGACATAGCGGCTAGCTCCTGAAGGAATAGAAGATGATTGGGTTTGCGGCCCTGGTTGGTGTAGGTCATACCAACTGTCGATCTGCACCAGTAACGGATCCGGCAAGGCTAATGGCGTATCCAGCGTTTGTAGCTGTGCGCCGTGCAGCCGGGTTGAGTATATTTTGCAGGCTTGCAACGATGAGGTGCGCAGGTTGCAGCTGCGCAGATCGGCCCGGCTTAGATTGACCTGGGTTAAATCACACCGTTCCAACTGGGCACGCAGCAGTGAAGCCTGTTGCAAATTGGCGGCATTCAGGTTGCAAGCGCTCAGTTTGGCATCGACAAAGCGGGCTCCTTGCAGTTGTGCCAACGTAAAGTCACAGTGTTCGAGGGTGGCCTCACTGAACCGTGCCGAGTTAAGGTTGCTCTCGCTCAGTTGGCACTTCATCAACAGGGTCTTGTGGAAACTGGCATTTTGCAGGGGTAACTTGCGCAGATCGGTTTGCGTCAGTTGGCAATCGCTCCAGACCAGGGTCTCACCGCTGATCTCCTGATAGCGGCACTGGTTCAGCGTGCAACATCCCATCACCTGGCGGAGAATATTCACCCGCTGCCAATCGGCCTGCGACAGCGCACTGCCATACCAACTGGCGTCTTGCAGGCTGCCATCGAGCATCTTCAGATCGGTGATAAGCGTATTGGCAACGGTCAGATAAGAAAGCTGAAGATCCTGCCAGTGGATCTGCTCCATCTGGCAATTGGCCAACAGCCAGCTTTCAATCTGGCAGCGGTGCAGCGCACACTGCCGCCATTGGCTTTCTACACAGCTCAGTTGATAGGCAGACAAATCACTGGCATCAATCTGGTGCAGATGGCTGTAGCGGAATGTGCAGCGCTCCAGGCTGCCGCCAGCCTGCAGTTTAACCTGGGTAAAACTGCAGTTTTCGAAATGACAATCGCGGATTGTGCCGCCGTTGATGACGAGATCCGAGAAGCTGCAATCAGTAAAATAGACCTTTGAAAGCAACACGTGATTCAGCGTGCGGCCCTTGAAATGCTTGCCAACGATCTGTCGTGGCTCTTTCGGCGGGATCGCCGTGTTTACTAACTCGCTCATTCTGTTCTCCTGTCAGAAGGCCAATTTATGCGGGCACTTTGTAGCGCCGAGGAAGCCAATGGGTTTTCTCAAGCAGGCATTGTTCAAAGCGGGTGGCCAGGTTCTGGCTGGTCATAGCCAGGCTGGCACCAATCAGGTTGCAATGCTGAAAGCAGGTATCACGCAGATCGGCGTTATACAGCATGCTCTGTTGCAGACTGGTGGCTTGCCAGAGGCTGCGCGTCAGACAGGCATCCTTCAGGCGCAGCAGTGCCATATCACAAGAGGTAATGGTGGCCTGATCCAGGTTGGCTTTATCGCAGCATCCTTCCAGCAGTGAGCAGTGGCTGAAGGTGCTGGCCTGTAGGTTGGCTTTAGTGAATCCCACCTTTTCCATACTGCATTGCTCAAAGTGGCTTTCTGATAAGTCGACCCCAAGGCCGGTGGTGAAGCTGTAGATTTGGCAGCGGGTAAAGCTTATGCCTCGCCAGTTACTGTCGATGAACGAGCTTTTCTCCAGCGTGCTGTCGACGAATTTGGCCTCTAAGCCGCTACATTGCTCGAAAATGCACGAGGTCAATAAACACCCGTTATGTTGGGATTGGTTGAACAGGGTCTCAGAGAAAAAGCTGCCGTCCAGCGTGCATTGCTCGAACTGGCTGTGGGTGAAATCCCCGTGTTTGACAGTGCAGTGCTGCCAGCGAAAATCGGTGAAACGGCACTGGAGGAACTGGGCGGATTCCATGGTGACCTTCTCATACAGGCAATGGTCGAGGTGGGTATTTTTGAAGACGGTGTGGTTGATAAAACACCCGCTCAGATGCACGTTACGCCACTGTGCCTCTTCGATCTGACAGTGTATGAACTGACAAGACTCAAAGGTGCAATCGGCCAGTGTGGTACCCAGTAAGCGGCAATGGTTAAAGGTGCAATAGCGAAAATGCCGGTTTTGCAGCGTCAACGCCGAGAAGTCGGTGCCGCTGAAGGTGAGATTTTTTGCGCTGTCCTCATTGCGCTGTAGCCACAAGGTTCCTGCCTCTCCGTCTGTTGCAGGCGGTGCCTGGACGCTTTGAGGGAGTTCTGGTTGCTGTTGCTGCTGATTTTGTTCGATGGCTTCGCGTATCTCCTGATAAAAGCGTTGACTCACTTCTGCGGGTTGTGGGGTGGCTTGGTAACGTTTGGAATAGGGATGATCGGCCAAATCGCGAATTACGTTCAGCGGCATGTCAACGGGCATCAGTTCCTGATCGTTCAGGAAGGCAAAACTCTGCGCGCCTGTTACGCTACGGCGGGTGTAAACCTGTTGATAATGTTCAGCTTCACGTAACGACTGGACGCCATCCAACCCGACTAGCAGGGTTTGCACCGGTTCATCAAACAGGTGGGTGAGTGGCACATTGCCGGTAAAGACCAACAGGCCGACGTCCTGGTCCGGCAGTAACCACAGGGTTTTGCGCTGTAGCGGCAGCTCTTGTGACAGAGATTCGTTTTGCGGCCAGATAAAAGCCCGTGCCCGCACGGCAGGGAAGTTGCCAGCCAATACCGCGCCGTTGGGACGAAAACCCTGAAGCTCATAAGGAACGCTATCGGGCCATTCGGCGGTGTTCAGCCACTGTGATGGTGGTGCCATCTGGAAATAACGGTGATCGATACCCGGTGGCAACCCAGGGAAATAGGTTTCCAGATAATGCTTATCCTTCATGGAAGAGGAGACGTTATCCAAATAGGTTTTACGCAGTTGAAAATCATGGGGGATTGGGGTCGGTGCCGCCAGCGGAGAACGGACGATCGCTGCCCCGTCAAAGCCTATCGACATCAGCGTAGGGTTGCTGCTGTCGCTGTAGCCGCGGCCCAATGGGTTTTCTTTACAGCCTTTTCCACCCCAGCTCTGCGTATGATCCATCGGCATACGGCTAAATGGTTTGGTCTGTATGCCTGCTTTATGACTTTCGCCTTCAATACGCCAGCGACGCGACAGTGACCCCACCTTAACCTGAACATCTAGCGTGCGAACCTTTTCGCCGATACCAGCGTGCCCGGCCAATAAATATTCGGCAAACGGCTTGGGTTCCGCGCAGTCCAACATCTGGAATGAACGGGGGGCGGTCTGCAAAGCATGCCAGATCTGAGGGGAGGTCACGAAGTGGCCGGGTTTTGATAAATAAAAACCGGCGACAACGCTGATACCCATATGGCTTTCCCGCCCGATCTGGTAGCTGTTTTTCAGTATCACCAACTGTTGTGGATAAATGGTGCGCATCTTTTTCCCTTGTTTAATTCTTCATCTGCATGCCGACGGTCTTCAGATCGACACCCTTGTCCGAGTACTGCATGCCGGTATAACTGATGCCCAACCCGGTATTGCTGATGCTGCAACCGGTGTTGCTGATGCTGTTACCGGTGTTGCTGATACTGCAACCGACCGCGCTCACGACGCTTCCGGTAGTACTGATGCTGCTACCGACAGTATTTACGCTACAACCCGTGGTGTTGATGCTACTGCCAGTGGTCGTGATGCTGCTGCCAGTCATACCGACGCTGCAGCCGGTAACGCTGGTAACAGATCCTGTAGTATTCATGCTGATACCGGTCTGGCTGGTGCTGCTTCCTACGCAGCTGAAAGCGACGCCGGTAAAGGAGGCGCTTTCACCGGTCATGCTGGTACTCTCGCCGGTCTGACTGGTATTTTTACCGGTGATGCTGCTGTTCATGCCGGTGATGCTGTGGTTGCTGCCGGTGATGCTGTTACTGCAACCGGTAAAGGAATTGCTATTGCCGGTCAGTGAGGTGTTCATGCCGGTCATGCTGGTACTCATTCCGGTGAAGGAGGTACTCAGGCCCGTGAACGACGTATTCACTCCGGTAAATGAGGTATTAACGCCGGTAAAAGAGGTATTAATCAGGGTTAGACTGGTACCTAGGCCGGTTAACGAAAAATTGACGCCAGTGGCGGAAATACCCATCCCTTTGGCAGACACATCAAAGCCGGTTACCGAAAAGTTGACGTCTTTATACGAGACATGATTGCTGAACCAATCGGTTTTGGTACGCTCTACCGTTTCATATTGATCCTGGCCAACGGCGGTGGCGCAGTTGCGCTCGATGGTTTTCTGTAAATCGCGCTCGGCATGCAGCATGACCCGCTCGCTACCGCGTTTATCATCGAAGGTCAGTTGGCTGGCATGCTGTGGTTGGCCAAAGCGCAGTGAACGGGAAACAAAGCCCGAGTAATTGATCTGTTCAGGTAGGCGGTAAGGCGGTGGGTTTTCCCCGTTGTAAACGATCCCTGTGACCATTGGTCGATCCAGATCGCCATCGACGTAGTTGACCAGCACCTCCTGGCCGACGCGTGGCATGGCCAGGACGCCCCAGCCTTTACCTGCCCAGGCCTGGACCACGCGGATCCAGCAGGAACTGTCTTCTTCGGTGGTTTTATAGCGATCCCAATGGAAGTGAACGCGGATTCGCGCAAACTTGTCGGTATGAACCTCCGATTCACGTGCGCCAACCACGGTAGCGCTCTGAACGCCGGGCACCTGTGGCCGAGGGGTAACACACAACGGGCGATAGACGATATCGTCATTAAGCGCCATAAAGCGGCAGACAACATTGCGCCCATGGCTGCCGCTGTCAGGCCCGTCCTGTAGAAAACTGTAGTCACAGGCCAGTAACTTGAAGGCGCGGTTG
>NZ_JBXUGP010000018.1:0-129139 GCF_057180605.1 Serratia sp. HNCC26DJ206 | reverse complement strand
AGGACGGGGTATAAGCCCGTCCTCCAACTACTGCGCTCTTACATCAAGCCATTACTTGCCGATACGCGCGTGCAGTTCCTGTACCGAAGTTACCTGCTCGGTAGGATCCGCCTTCAGCGCCATCGCCGTGGCGAAGCCGCCGTTCAGCGTGGTGTCGTAATGCACTTTGTATTGCAGCGCGCTGCGGCGAATCAGCTTGGAGTCTTCAATCGCCTGACGGCCTGCCGTGGTGTTCACAATGTAGGTGTACTCGCCATTCTTGATGCGATCCTGAATGTGCGGGCGGCCTTCATGCACCTTGTTGACCAAGCGAGGGTTAATCCCCGCTTCACCCAGCACCACAGCGGTACCGTGAGTCGCATCCAGTTCGAAGCCCTGTTTCAGCAGGCTGGCGGCTAAATCCACCACGCGGGCTTTGTCACCTTCGCGCACCGACAGCAGCGCACGACCCTGTTTCTTCATCCCGGAGTTGCTGCCCAGCATCGCTTTGGAGAAGGCTTCGGCGAAAGTGCGGCCAACGCCCATCACTTCACCGGTCGAGCGCATTTCTGGCCCGAGGATCGGGTCAACGCCTGGGAATTTATTAAATGGCAGCACCACTTCTTTCACCGAGTAGTACGGCGGGATAATTTCTTCGGTCACGCCCTGCTCAGCCAGCGACTGACCAACCATCACGCGCGCCGCCACTTTCGCCAGCGGCACGCCGGTAGCTTTGGAGACGAACGGTACGGTACGTGCCGCACGCGGGTTCACTTCGATCAGGTAGACTTCGTTGTTTTTCACCGCAAACTGCACGTTCATCAAACCGCGCACCTGCAACTCAAACGCCAGCTTTTCAACCTGCTGACGCATTACATCTTGGATCTCTTTGCTCAGGGTGTAAGCCGGCAGTGAACACGCGGAGTCACCGGAGTGCACGCCAGCCTGTTCGATGTGCTCCATGATGCCGCCAATCAGCACGCGTTCGCCGTCGCAGATGGCATCAACGTCCACTTCTACCGCATCATCCAGGAAGCGATCCAGCAGCACCGGGGCGTCGTTAGACACGCTGACGGCATTCTGGAAGTAGCGGCGCAGGTCGACTTCGTCGTAAACGATCTCCATCGCACGGCCACCCAACACGTAAGATGGACGCACCACCAGCGGATAACCAAGCCCAGTGGCTTTTTCTACCGCCTGCTCAATGGTGGCTACCGTGGCGTTGGCCGGTTGTTTCAGGCCCAGGCGGTTAACCGCCTGTTGGAAACGTTCGCGGTCTTCGGCACGGTCGATCGCATCTGGGCTGGTGCCGATAATCGGCACGCCTGCGGCCTCCAGCTCACGCGCCAGCTTCAGCGGAGTCTGGCCACCGTACTGCACGATCACGCCTTTTGGCTTCTCGATACGCACGATTTCCAGCACGTCTTCCAGCGTCACCGGTTCGAAGTACAGGCGATCCGAGGTGTCGTAATCGGTAGACACGGTTTCCGGGTTACAGTTGACCATGATGGTCTCGTAACCGTCTTCACGCAGTGCCAGCGAGGCATGCACGCAGCAGTAGTCGAATTCGATACCCTGGCCGATACGGTTCGGGCCACCGCCCAACACCATCACTTTCGGACGATCGTTGGTTGGGTTGGATTCGCACTCTTCTTCATAGGTGGAATACATGTAAGCGGTGTCGGTAGCGAATTCAGCAGCACAAGTATCAACACGTTTGTAGACCGGGTGCAGGTTAAAGCTGTGGCGCAGCTTGCGGATTTCGTTTTCGGAAACACCCACCAGCGTAGCCAAACGCGCATCGGCAAAACCTTTACGCTTCAGCGTGCGCAGGAACTCGGCGTTCAGGCTGTTGATGCCCGTTTCAGCCACTTGCTCTTCCAAACGCACCAGCTCCTCGATCTGCACCAGGAACCAGCGGTCGATATTGGTCAGGTTGAACACGCCGTCGATAGACATACCGGCGCGGAAAGCGTCAGCGATATACCAGATGCGGTCACAACCGGCTTCCTTCAGTTCGCGGCGGATCTTGGTCAGCGCTTCGGGATCGTCCAGGCTCACTTTCGGATCAAAACCGGTCGCGCCCACTTCCAGGCCACGCAGCGCTTTCTGCAAGGATTCCTGCTGGGTACGGCCAATCGCCATCACTTCACCAACCGATTTCATCTGGGTGGTCAGGCGATCGTTAGCACCGGCAAATTTCTCGAAGTTGAAACGAGGAATTTTGGTCACCACGTAGTCGATAGACGGCTCAAAGGACGCCGGAGTACGGCCGCCAGTGATGTCGTTCATCAGTTCGTCAAGCATGTAACCCACCGCCAGCTTGGCGGCAATCTTGGCAATCGGGAAGCCGGTGGCTTTCGACGCCAGCGCAGAAGAGCGGGACACGCGCGGGTTCATTTCGATCACGATCAGGCGGCCGGTTTTCGGGTTTACCGAGAACTGCACGTTGGAGCCGCCGGTTTCGACGCCGATTTCACGCAGCACCGCCATCGAGGCGTTACGCATGATCTGGTATTCTTTGTCGGTCAGCGTCTGTGCCGGGGCGACGGTGATCGAGTCGCCGGTGTGGATGCCCATCGCGTCGATGTTTTCGATGGAACAGACAATGATGCAGTTATCGTTCTTGTCGCGCACCACTTCCATTTCATACTCTTTCCAACCGATCAGCGATTCGTCAATCAACAGCTCTTTGGTTGGCGATAGATCCAGACCGCGCTCGCAGATCTCTTCGAACTCTTCGCGGTTGTAGGCAATACCGCCACCGGTGCCGCCCATGGTAAACGACGGGCGGATAATGCACGGGAAGCCGACGTCAGCGGCCACCGCCAGCGCTTCTTCCATATTATGGGCGATGCCGGAGCGCGCGGTATCCAGGCCGATTTTCTTCATGGCGATGTCGAAACGGCGGCGATCTTCCGCTTTGTCGATGGCATCGGCCGTGGCACCGATCATGGTCACACCGAACTCGGCCAGCACGCCTTGGCGCTCCAGTTCCAGCGCACAGTTCAGCGCCGTCTGGCCGCCCATGGTCGGCAGTACCGCATCCGGGCGCTCTTTTTCGATGATTTTACGCACCACTTCCCAATGAATCGGCTCGATGTAGGTCGCATCGGCCATTTCCGGGTCGGTCATGATGGTTGCCGGGTTGGAGTTGACCAGAATAACGCGGTAACCCTCTTCACGCAGCGCCTTACACGCCTGAGCACCGGAGTAGTCAAACTCACACGCCTGGCCGATAACGATCGGGCCAGCGCCGAGGATCAGGATGCTTTTTATATCTGTACGTTTTGGCATGGCTGTTATGGCTCCTGATTATTTGGCGTTGGAACGGTAAGTCTCAATCAGTTCGATAAAGTGATCGAACAGCGGCGCAGCATCGTGCGGGCCTGGGCTGGCTTCAGGGTGCCCCTGGAAGCTGAACGCCGCTTTGTCGGTGCGGTGGATCCCTTGCACCGTGTGGTCAAACAGGGATTTGTGCGTGACGCGCAGCGTAGCGGGCAGATGATTTTCATCCACCGCAAAGCCGTGGTTCTGCGCGGTGATCATCACGGTGTTGTTATCCAGATCTTTGACCGGGTGGTTGCCACCGTGATGGCCGAGCTTCATCTTCACGGTCTTCGCACCGCTAGCGAGCGCCAGTAGCTGATGGCCCAGGCAGATGCCAAATACCGGAATGTCGGTTGCCAAAAACTGTTTGATGGCGGTAATCGCATAATCGCACGGCTCCGGGTCGCCCGGCCCGTTGGACAGGAAGATACCGTCCGGATTCATTTTCAGCACGTCAGCGGCCGGGGTTTGCGCAGGCACCACCGTCAGGCGGCAGCCGCGATCCACCAACATACGCAAGATGTTGCGCTTGGCGCCGTAGTCGTAGGCCACCACGTGGTAGGGCAGTTCGCTCGCTGCTTTCGCTTCCGGCAAGTCACCTTCAAGCGTCCAACTGCCCTGCTGCCAGGCGTAAGCTTCTTTGGTGGTGACTTCTTTCGCCAGATCCATGCCTTTCAGGCCAGGGAAGGCTTTGGCCTTTTGTAGCGCCAATTCAGCATTGGTGACATCACCGGCAATGATACAGCCGTTTTGTGCGCCCTTTTCGCGCAGCAGACGGGTCAATTTACGGGTATCGATATCGGCAATCGCCACGATGTTGTTGCGCTTGAGGTACTCGGCAAGACCTTCTTCGTTGCGATAGTTGCTGGCAATCAGTGGGAGGTCACGAATGACGAGGCCTTGAGCGTGAACAGCGGAGGATTCTTCGTCGGAAGCATTGGTGCCGACATTGCCGATATGAGGATAAGTAAGAGTAACGATCTGGCGGGAATAGGAAGGATCAGTGAGGATTTCTTGATAACCGGTCATCGACGTATTGAAGACCACTTCCCCCACTGCCGTACCTTCTGCCCCGATGGCCCGACCGTGGAATTGGGTTCCGTCTTCCAGAACCAATAGCGCTGACTTAATCAAAACACCCTCCAAGGAATAATCAATCATAATATTTGCATATTAATTCAGATTTCACCGCCTAAATCAATGCAAAAACCGCCATCAAGGCTAATTTTTGGCAAATTGGGCGCATTTTAATGATGAGCACCTGACTTGTCTACTCAAAGCACCATTTTTTATCGTATTTTTGCTGTTCTCACGGTTTTATGGGCTTCACACTGATAAAAACATACGGAAACTCGGGCTAGTAAACGGTTGCGAGACACAATGACACAGAAAAGCCATGATAACCGCTAAAACAGAGCCCTGATGAACAAATGAAGAGAGAAAAAGGAGATAAAGCAAAAGATAACTGATTAAAAAAGGCCATACATCATAAATATTGACCGTAAGCCCTATTTTTATGGTTAAAAAAAGGACAATAAAATTATTGTCCGATTATCATAGCACTATGATCAATACAACCACATCAAGATGGCATGCAAAACATTATAACTGCTCTAAACCAAGGACATCACGCATATCAAACAGCCCTTTTTGCTGCTTGGTGATCCAGGATGCCGCGCGCACCGCACCATTGGCAAAAGTCATGCGGCTGGATGCTTTATGCGTAATTTCTATCCGTTCGCCAATATCGGCAAACATGGCGGTGTGCTCGCCCACGATATCTCCGGCGCGAATCGTGGCAAAACCGATGCTCTTCGGATCGCGCTCACCGGTATAGCCAACGCGTTGGTAAACCGCACACTCTTTCAAATCACGCCCCAACGCCCCGGCGATGGCTTCGCCCATTGCCAGCGCAGTGCCGGAAGGAGCATCCACCTTGTGGCGGTGATGCGCTTCGACAATTTCAATATCGGTATAGTCGCCCATCACCTTGGCGGCTTTTTCTAACAGTTTGAGCATCACGTTGACGCCAACGCTGAAGTTGGCAGCAAACACGATGCCGATATGTTGTGCAGCATCGCCGATCGCCGCTTTACCAGCATCATCAAAACCGGTGGTACCAATGACCATGCCTTTTTTATGTGCCACGCAGAACGCCAGATGTGCCAAGGTGCCTTCTGGGCGGGTGAAATCGATCAGAATATCGAAATCATTAGCCACGCTATCCAGGCTGTCGCTGACGGCCACCCCCAGCGCCCCAACACCGGCCAGTTCACCAGCATCAGTTCCCACCAGGCTTGAGCCTGGGCGCTCCAAAGCCGCCCCCAACATCACGCCCTGCGCCTGCTGCACCGCCTGAATCAATTGACGCCCCATGCGGCCACCGGAACCCGCAATCGCGATGCGGACCTGTGAATCAGTCATACTTTTCTCTCTTCTTGATTTTGGTGCCCCTATGACGAGCATAAGGTTCAGAGTAACTGCCCTGCATGATCACTGCCAGAGGATTTCATGCAGAATTAGAATATTATGTTATCCCGATGCTTTTATCAGTAACGCTATCAATTGATTAACAATCAGACAAGCAAGAACGCACGCATGGATTTACATAATTATGCAGTTTCTATGCAGAAAAAAGATCGGTTCGGGAGGCTGGATCACCGGACGGATACGCCATTAAAAACCCGCCAAGAAGGCGGGTGAGTTATGCCAAGCTAAAAATCAACTACGCTCGGCGATAGGTTATGGAGCCGCAAGCCCCTGCACCACCTCAGCTTTTAACAGCTCAGCCAACAATCCATGCGTTTTAGTGGTGGGGTGCATGTTGTCCCAGAATACAAACGCCGCATTGCTGCTCTTACATACCGCTTTCGCAGCGCCTCCCACGGCATAGCTGTAGCCACTTTGGGAAACATCCAAGCAGGTGTCCGTCTTATTCACAAAGCCGTATTGGCCGCTGTTTTCCAGCACCTGTTTAAAAGCCTCATCCAGCCTCAGCGTATAAAACGTCGTTTGAGGATATTCGGCGTTCAGCTTAGCGATAAGCTTCTCGACCTTGTCATTAAACTGAACGCTATTCTCTTTCAGCTTAGCCTTATCAGCGTCCGTCCACTTGGCAACGTTGGGTATCACTGAAAAATCTGGCAGCCGGAACACCGCCACCTGCTTTGCCCCTAATTGGGCCAGGCGATTCAGCTGTGTTGTGTATTGACCAATAACCTCGTCGGCACTTTTTCCGCCCGTTACAAAGTCATTCCCGCCAAACAGTACGGTAAACAGCGTCTTGCCAATGTCGTACCCCTTAGTGCGAGCATGATAATCCCTGAACGAATCCATCTGTTTACCGAATCCGTTAAAGAACGGTTTCTCTCCACTCTCCGCGTTGCCGGTCGCCCACACATAGCTTGGCAGATTCAAGGCCGTGGAAAGGTATTCATGCCAAAGCTTGCCATTAGAGAAGTGGCCCAATAGCCAAGAGCTACTATTCGGCACGGTACCGTATGAACCGTTATAGACGTTGATGGTATCGCTCAGACTGTCGCCAAACACCACCATACGCTCAAGCTCCCTGCCGCCAACCTTGATAACCGGCTGGTTAGCCCCTTGATTCCAAATCACATAGTAATAGGACAAGGTGTAATCAGAGGCATAAGGGATAACAATAGGGGAACTGACGCCTGCGGCCGCCAGAGTGCTGGTGCACAAGTTCATCACCTCCGCATAGGGTGCTTCGGTATAGAACATGTTTGCCAGCGGCATTGAGTTGTACCAATACCCTTTCAGCTTCGCATAGTTACTACCCACTTTCGCCCATAGCCAAGATGAGGATGGATTGCTGTCATCCTGGCCGCCCACTTTATAGACACATTTTACATAGGTTGTGGTATCACCCGCGAACAGCGCTCTGGCCTGTTTGCTGGGGGCCTCATACTGAGGTGGGGCCGACGTTGCTACAATACTGTCACTGGCAGCAAACGCGCCGCTTGATGCCAGAACCCCTGCTACAAATGAATAAATCGCTATCTTTTTCATGGTAATCCTCATCATTTCGTTAAATTTCATCGTTGTGGATAGAAGGTTATCGCCATACGCCAGGTACAAAAAAACCCGGGCAATGCCGGGCTGATAACGTGCTTTCAGCGGTTAACCACCACTTAATCACCCCCTCTGCAGGTAGGCGCCGCTATCCCACTCCCTGGGTGCTAGCTACAGCGCCATACTGCTTAAACGAATGTACGCAGCGAACGATAAGTGTTCACCCGGTTGCGGTAGTGTGGTCGGTGTCAGTGCCTGTATCGCCGGTTTAGCGGCTGTTTGAGCAGGGATAGCGCAGATAAAAAAAGCGCCACGAATGGCGCTTCAGACTGCTGACAAAGCCGGTTATTAGGGAGAGCGTGCCGAAGGGGTCGTAGCGGCGTAAGCCGCCGGAGCGCCCCTCGGTGCGCTAGGCCCGGGTATCTCAGGCTTAAAGACCACTTTGTCATCAACCTCAAGCGCCACGAATGGCGCTTGATAAGCTCTATAACTTGAAATGTCTTGGGTCTTGTCAGACCCTAACGAAAAACGGGAAGCCATTGGCTTCCCGTTGTTGACGCGCTATGTAGCGGCCTAATCGATCTGCTTGATATCTACCCGCAGCTCTTTCGGCACTTCAAACACGATATTCTCTTCACGACCGCTGACTTCATGAACATCCAGACCGCCCAGCACTTTCAAGCGGCTGATCACGTCCTGAACCAGCACGTCTGGTGCGGAAGCGCCCGCAGTCACGCCGATGGTAGCCGCATCTTTCAGCCAAGATTCCTGAATATCTGCCGCTGAATCGATCAGATAAGCCGGTTTACCCACGCGCTGCGCCAGTTCGGCCAGACGGTTGGAGTTGGAGGAGTTTTTTGACCCCACCACCAGCACCACATCAGCATCCCCCGCCAGATTACGCACCGCTTCCTGGCGGTTGGTGGTGGCGTAGCAGATGTCGTCTTTGCGCGGCCCGATGATATTCGGGAATCGCTTGCGCAGCGCATCGATCACCTCGGAGGTATCATCCACCGACAACGTGGTCTGCGTCATAAAGCACAGGTTACCTTCGTTCTTTACCTGCAACTTGCGGACATCTTCCGGCGACTCCACCAGGTACATGCCCCCTTTCGGGTTACTGTACTGGCCCATGGTGCCTTCTACTTCCGGGTGCCCGGCATGACCAATCAGAATCGCTTCAGTGCCCTTACGGCTGGCACGGGCGACTTCCATATGCACTTTGGTCACCAGTGGGCAGGTGGCATCGAACAACATGGTCAGTTCGCGCGCTTTCGCTTCGGCACGCACCGCCTGAGAAACCCCGTGCGCAGAGAAGATCAGGATCGAGCCGTCCGGCACTTCCGAGATCTCTTCAATAAACACCGCACCGCGTTCGCGCAGGCTGTCTACCACATAGCGGTTGTGCACCACTTCGTGGCGCACGTAGATAGGTGCGCCGTAAATCTCCAGCGCACGCTCCACAATGCTGATCGCACGATCAACCCCGGCACAAAAACCGCGTGGGTTAGCCAGCAATATTTGCATGCGTTGCCTCCTGCTGCGGCTGCGGGTCGATCTCCAGCACTTCAATATCGAAGGTGACCAGGTGCCCCGCCAACGGATGGTTAAAATCCACGGTGATGGAATCTTCCGCTACTTCACGCACCACGCCCGGCATTTCGCTGCCGTCGATGGCGGTAAACAGCATGATGGTCCCCACCTCCGGCACGCCGGTTTCGGCAAAGTCACGGCGCGAGAAGAACTGGATCAGATCCGGGTTCTCGGTACCGAATGCCGCTTCCGGTTGCAGGGTGAAAGCGCACTTGTCACCAGCCCGCAAGCCCAGCAGTTGCTGCTCCAGCGGTGCCGACAGGCTGCCATCACCCAAGCGGAACAGCGCCGGTTTGCCATTACCACGGGTGGATTCTGCGGTCGAACCGTCCGCCAGTTTCAGCGTAAAATGCACCAGTACCGCGCTGTTGCTGCTAACCTGAGCCGTCATATTACTTACCTTCGCTCTTCACGCGTTTCTTCGCTGGCAGAAAACCTTCCAGCACAATCATGGCTGCCCCGACGCAGATAAAGCTGTCTGCCAGGTTGAAGGTCGGGTAGTGCCAGTTACCGATGTAGAAATCGATAAAATCCACGACAAAACCATGCCACAGGCGATCAAACAGGTTACCGAGCGCACCACCAATAATCAGGGCATAGGCGATATTGCTCAGCTTCTGCTGCGCGCTGTTGCGATACATCATCACCAGCAGTACCGCCACGATCGCGATAGCAATACCGGCAAAGAACCAGCGTTGCCAACCACCGTGATCCGCCAGGAAACTGAACGCCGCGCCGTAGTTACGCGCGTAATACAGGTTGAATGACGGGAACAACGGCTGGGTCTGGCCCAGCACGAAGTTATTCAGGATCCACTGTTTGCTGGCAAGATCCAGCGCCAACACCACCACTACCAGCCAAAGCCAGCGCAAGCCGGTCGAACTTATCGGTCTACTCATCAGGCACTCATTTTTCAGGCATTCAGTTATCAGGCAAAGTTACGCTTTTCACCGTCACCGGCGACGTTGGTGACACAGCGGCCGCAGAGCTCCGCATGTTCCGCCACCTGGCCGATATCGGTGGTGTAATGCCAGCAACGCGGACATTTCTCACCAGCCGCGGTGCTGAACGCAATTTTCAGCCCTTTCAACAGTTCACTTGGCTGCGCATCCGCCGGAGCATCGGCCAGTGGTGCCACCGTGGCAGCCGAGGTCAACAGCACAAAACGCAATTCATCCTGCAGGCTATGCAGGCGTGCAGCCAGATCGTTATCTGCATACAGAGTGACTGCCGCTTCCAACGAGCCGCCAATGCGCTTATCCGCACGCGCCTGCTCCAGCACCTTGTTGACTTCACCACGCACTTTCAGCAGATCGTCCCAGAAGCCATCGTTCATGCCTTCGCCTTCGGCCAGCCCGAACAGGCCGCCGTACCACTCTTCAGTGAACACAAACTGCGCGCGCTTGCCCGGCAGGAAGGCCCAGATTTCATCGGCGGTAAAGGACATGATCGGTGCCATCCAGCGCACCATCGCTTCGGCAATGTGGAACAGCGCAGTCTGGCAGCTACGGCGAGCGATACTGTCGCTCTTCGCGGTGTACTGGCGATCTTTGATGATATCCAGATAGAAGGAGCCCATTTCGACCGAGCAGAACTGCATCAGGCGCTGCACCACTTCATGGAAATCATAGTTGGCATAAGCCTGCTCGATATCCTGCTGTGCCGCCAACGCACGGCCAACCGCCCAGCGATCCAGCACCACCATCTCATCTGGAGCCACGCAGTCGGTGCTTGGCTCAAACCCGTTCAGGTTAGCCAGCAGGAAACGCGCGGTATTGCGGATGCGGCGATAGGAGTCGGCTGCACGCTTGAGGATTTCGTCAGAAACCGCAATCTCACCGGTATAATCGGTAGAAGCCACCCACAAGCGCAGGATGTCGCCACCCAGCTTGTTCATCACGTCCTGCGGGCTGACGGTGTTGCCGATGGATTTGGACATCTTGCGGCCCTGACCATCCACGGTGAAACCGTGGGTCAGCACTTCTTTATAAGGCGCTTTCCCCTTCATGGCGGTCGAGATCATCAACGATGACATAAACCAGCCGCGATGTTGATCAGAGCCTTCCAGATACATGTCGGCACCGTGGCCGTTGAACTCAGGGCGCACATCCACCACCGAAGAATGGGTTGAACCTGAGTCAAACCATACGTCCAGCGTGTCTGGCACTTTCACGTAGTCGGCCGCTTCAGCGCCGAGGATATCGGCGGCGTCCAGATCCCACCACGCCTGAATACCCTCCTGCTCAACGCGCTTCGCCACTTCTTCCATCAGCTCGACGCTGCGCGGATGAAGCTGTTCGGTATCTTTGTGCACGAACAGCGACATTGGCACACCCCAGGTACGCTGGCGCGAGATACACCAGTCTGGGCGGTTTGCCACCATCATTTCGATACGTGCCTGGCCCCAATCCGGGATCCATTTCACGCCTTTGATCTCGGCCAACGACTGCTGACGCAGGCCCTTTTGCTCCATGCTGACGAACCACTGTGGCGTGGCACGGAAGATGATCGGCGTTTTGTGACGCCAGCAGCACGGGTAGCTATGCAGCAATTTCTCAACGTGCAGCAGCCCGCCTTTTTCGCGCAGCAGCTCAACGATCAGATCGTTAGCCTTGAACACAAATTTGCCATCCAGTGACGGGTAGGTGCCCGGCAGATAGCAGCCGTTCGGGCCAACCGGGTTAGCCACTTCCAGGCCGTATTTCTGGCCGATCACGAAGTCATCCGGGCCGTGGCCCGGCGCGGTGTGTACCGCACCGGTACCGGCGTCCAGCGTGACGTGATCGCCCAGGATCACAGGCACATCAAAGCCCATAAACGGATGCGTGAAACGCATCAGTTCCAGATCGGCACCTTTACAGTCGTCCAGCACGGCCCAATGGGTAATGCCGACACGCTTCATCACGCTTTCAACCAGGTCTGCCGCCAGGATCAGGCATTGGCCTTCGACCTGCACCAGTTGGTAGGCAGATTCCGGGTTCAGCGAGATCGCGCGGTTAGCAGGCAATGTCCAAGGGGTTGTGGTCCAGATCACCAGAGAGATCGGGCCATCAACGCTGCGCACGCCAAATTTAGCCGCAACTGCCGCCGCATCCACCGCCTGGAACGTCACGTCGATCGACGGAGACGCTTTGTCGTAATACTCCACTTCCGCTTCTGCCAGCGATGAACCGCAGTCGGTACACCAGTGCACCGGCTTGGCACCTTTCAACAGATGGCCGTTGCTGATGATCTTGCCCAGCGCGCGGATAATATTGGCTTCAGTTTTGAAGTCCATGGTCAGGTACGGATGTGCCCAGTCCCCCAGGATCCCCATACGGATAAAGTCTTTCTTCTGGCCTTCGATCTGTTCGGCCGCATACTCACGGCATTTCTGGCGGAATTCTGCCGGGGTCAGTTTCTCGCCCGGTTTGCCATACAGTTGCTCAACCTTCAGTTCGATCGGCAGACCGTGGCAGTCCCAGCCGGGAACGTAAGGCGAGTCAAAACCGGCCATCCCTTTGGACTTGATAATAATGTCTTTAAGAATCTTATTAACGGAGTGACCAATATGCAGGCTGCCATTCGCATACGGAGGGCCGTCATGCAGAATAAAGGATTTCTTGCCCTTCTTGGCAGCACGAATAATCCCGTACAGATCCTGCTCATACCAATGTGCCAGCATGCCAGGTTCGCGCTTGGCGAGATCGCCACGCATCGGGAACCCTGTTTCCGGCAAGTTCAGGGTATTCTTATAGTCACTCATTAGATTCTCGGTTCCGTTTTCGGCTATATACCCGTCATACTTCAAATTGCAGGTGCGTTGGCTCTCCTCGCTCACCCCAGTCACTTACTCATGTAAGCTCCTGGGGACTCACTGCGTTGCCGCCTTCCTGCAACTCGAATTATTTAGGGTATAGACATTAAATCGGTGTCTGTAGCCCGAAGAATTTCCGGGCCGTCACCACATCATTGGCGATTTGCTGCTTCAGCGCATCGAGCGAAGCAAAACGCTGTTCATTGCGCAATTTTGCGCGGAGCACCACGTCTAAATGGCGCCCGTAAAGATCCATCGTGATATCCAACAGATGGACTTCCAGTTGTTGACGCACGCCAGCCACGGTTGGCCGCGTGCCAATATTAGCCACACCAGGCAATGGCTCAGGACCAAGGCCATAAACATCAACCGCATAAACCCCTTTCACCGGTGCCACCAGGCGCTTGAGCGGCAGGTTAGCGGTGGGGAAACCGATGGTGCGCCCCAGTTCATCGCCATGTACCACACGGCCTGAGATACTGTACGGATGGCCAAGCAACGTTTCGGCCAGTGGCAGATCGTCATCACGCAGCGCATTACGAATCGCTGTGCTGCTGATACGCAACTCTCCCTCACGGAAGGTTGGCGTGCGGACCACCGCAAAATCGTACTCTTCCCCGGCTTTCTGCAACAGGGTGAAATCACCTACACGGCCCGCGCCAAAGCGGAAATCATCTCCCACCATCAGGAATTGCACACCCAGTTTTTCTACCAGCAGTTCGGCAACAAACGCCTGTGCGGTATTGGCGGCAAAACGGGGATCAAACTTGACACACAGCAGGTAATCCACCCCGGCCTGCGCCAGATATTTAGCCTTGTCACGCAAGCGCGTGAGACGTGCTGGGGCCTTGTCAGCGGCAAACAGTTCCAGCGGCTGCGGCTCAAAAATCATGACGATCACCGGCAGCCCGAGGCGTTGCCCCTCATGTTTCAACTGCTCCAGCAGCGCCTTATGACCGCGGTGTATGCCGTCAAAGTTGCCGATGGTAAGCACGCAACCATGGTGGCGCGCCCGGATATTGTGGATGCCGCGAATTAGCTGCATAGCTGGCTCAAAACAGTGGAAATCGGCGGATTATACCTTGTACAGCGGTTAAGGTTAACCGGCGATTGTTTCCTTTGATGTAATAGTCATACCATACCCGAGGAAAATCGCCTTAACTACCCCGATTATCCGACCCGATGCGTGGTATATTAGCCAACTGATATCAAGCTGGCCTTCTGGCAGCAGCTTGAAAGACGGGGGATAATCCATTACCACCAGCCGCTTGCA
Source organism: Serratia sp. HNCC26DJ206 (assembly GCF_057180605.1). Classification (NCBI taxonomy): domain Bacteria; kingdom Pseudomonadati; phylum Pseudomonadota; class Gammaproteobacteria; order Enterobacterales; family Yersiniaceae; genus Serratia; species Serratia sp. HNCC26DJ206. The sequence continues at coordinate 115,133 of NZ_JBXUGP010000018.1, read as the reverse complement.
GAGTGTGATGCAAATCACATGGCGATTTTTCTCGCGAAACACTGTATTCCCATGGCCGAAGCTGGTAAAATCCTGCGCCATCACAACGTAGCAAGTGCCGCCCGTACAAACGGCGCTTATTTGCACAAATCCATTGACAAACGAAGGCTAAAAGGGCATATTCCTCGGCCTTTGAATTGTCCTCAATAGATATATTTGGGAGTTGGACCTTGGCTAATATCAAATCAGCTAAGAAACGCGCCGTACAGTCTGAGAAACGCCGCAAGCATAACGCTAGCCGTCGCTCAATGGTGCGTACCTTTATCAAAAAGGTAGACGCAGCTATCGCAACTGGCGATAAAGAAGCAGCACAAACCGCATTTCTCGTAATGCAACCACTTGTGGATCGCCAGGCAGCTAAAGGCCTGATCCACAAAAACAAAGCAGCACGCCATAAGTCAAACCTGGCTGCGCGCATCAGCGCAATGCAATAAGCCTTACGTTGTCTGCTTGTTAAAAAAACCGGCCTCGGCCGGTTTTTTTACGTCGGTAATCTGCCGCTAAAGAGCAAACAGCGCCGAGAAGTCTTTGTTGCACACCCGCTGTACCGCCGGGTGCTGGATCATACGTTCAGCAAAGATGATGTAATACTCTTCCTGCACGCTGTCGATCCGCCCAATCTCCACCACTTCATCATCGCTATAGGTATCCTGCGCATACAGCGTTGGGGCGACGAAGATCGCGTTGTGATACAAGCCAAACGCCTTCATCAATGCCGCATCGTCAAACTCCCCGAGTATTTCAACTTTAATACCCTGAGTATTAAACCAGTTGAGCAGTTTACGCCCCAGCATCGAACGCCGGCCAGGGATCAGTAAACGCCGTTGCTCCAAGCAGGCCGGGAATGGCAAATCCGGTGCCGGTTGGCGGCAGAAGAAGCTGATACCACACTCCCCCAACTTCAGTGAGAACAACCCTTCCTGCTGGCTGGAATCCACCGGGCAATCCGACAGGATCATATCCAACTTGTGTTGGCTCAGTTGCTCGAGCAGCATCTCATGCGTTGATTCAAAACAGCGCAGATGAATTTGCTCGTTATCCACCACTGCCGTTTCCAATACCTGGCTGACCAGGCGTTTGGATAAAGCGTCCGCGACACCAACATCAAACAGCAGATTGGACTCTTTGCGATAGTTGACGATATCCAGCATTTCCTGGCTGAGCATAAACATTTTATCGGCATAGCGGAAAACCAGTTGCCCCAGTTCGGAAGGCACCAGCCCGCGCCCCTGGCGCTTGAACAATTTGCCATTGAGCCGCTCTTCTAACGCCTTGATTTGGCCGGTAATGGTCTGTGGGGTAAGAAACAGTGCCTCCGCAGCACCCACCACCGATCCCGCCTTACAAACCTGCCAGAAGTAATACAGGTGATTAAAATTAATATGTGACATTCTCACGAGGTGCTCTCCTTGGGGTTCTCATCGGCACAGGCTCTGCCCTGATGAGCGACAAATTCCCTTTCCTTTATGTAGACAACACAGAATTAGAAACAGCTGGGGCAGCACAGAGTTCATTCTGTGCTGCCCCGACCCGGCGCTATTGTAATACCTCAGCAGCGTGGCGGGATAACCCTGAAGGGTTATCTCCCTCGAGGTAACGCGAGGCGCAACAAACCATAACCCACCACGGCGGCGCTGGTTGAGCCCAATAGTATTCCCAATTTGGAATAGGTACTGAGAGCCGCATCCGCATCGGCAAACGCCAGTGAGGCAATAAAAATCGACATGGTGAAACCAATACCACAGAGCACCGCAACGGCAAATACTTGTTTAAATCCAATGTCTTGCGGTAGTTGTGCGATCCCCAACTTCACTGCTAGCCAGCTAAAAGTGAAAATCCCCAGCGGCTTACCGATGAACAAGCCCGCCGCAATCCCTACAGGTAACAGCGAGGTTAATCCGCTCAAGGATACACCCTGTAATGAAACACCGGCATTGGCAAATGCAAACAACGGCAAAATCAAGAATGCAACCCAAGGATGCATTTCATGTTCCAGCGTTTCGGACGGTGAAGACCCATTTTTAACATTCAGCGGGATCAGAAAACCGATAATCACCCCGGCTAGCGTGGCATGCACACCGGACTTCAGGATTGCCACCCACAGCACCAGCCCGACGATCATATACAGTGAGGTTTGCCCCACTCCGCGCCAGTTCATCAGCGCCAAGACGGCAATCGCCGCAGCGGCTACGCCCAGTGCCACCATCGACACCCCATGGGTGTAGAACAGCGCGATAATGATGATCACGCCCAAGTCGTCGATAATCGCCAGCGCCAGTAGGAAAACCTTCAAACTGGTCGGAACACGGTTACCCAACAGTGCCATGACGCCCAAGGCAAAAGCGATATCGGTCGCTGCCGGGATCGCCCACCCCTGGCGCGTCACCTCATCAGCTCCGTTGAACAGCAGATAAACCAGCGCAGGCACCAGCATGCCGCCCAATGCGGCGATCGCCGGGAATATGGCTTTATCACGACCGGCCAATGAGCCTTGTATCAGCTCACGCTTGACCTCCAGGCCAACCACCAGGAAGAAGATGGCCATCAGCCCATCGTTAATCCACAGCAGCAACGGCTTAGCGATCTCCAACGATGAGATTTTGACCATCACCGGCAAATTGAGGAATGCCTGATACAAGCCCTGCATCGGGGTATTAGCCATGATCAGCGCCACGACAGCGGCCACGATCAGGATAATGCCCCCTGCCGCCTCTTGACGTAGAAATTGACGAATAATATTAGTCACAATACATCACTCCAGATCTGAACCAGGCGATACGCCTTGGCTTTGAGACAATGTAATGAGTATAGATGCTGTTTCACTTCGAAAAAATCAGTTTATAAGCGCTTAACAACTCGTTAAAAACGATCAATTAGCGACATTTATCACACTTTTAGTATGGGTATTGAAATAATAGCAGCAACAAAAAACCCCGGTGTTTTATGACCGGGGTTTATCGACAGAACAACAGAAACGGTGATTAACGTGTCAAATCGTCAAAAAACTTCTTCACGCCGTCGAAGAAGCTTTTCGAGCGCGGGCTGTTTTTATCACCTGAGGGGCCACCGAGGCTCTCTTCCAGCTCTTTCAATAACTGTTTCTGCTTGTCGTTCAGGTTCACCGGCGTTTCTACCACCACGCGACACAGCAGGTCGCCCTGGCTGCCACCACGGACCGATTTCACCCCTTTACCACGCATACGGAACAGTTTACCGGTCTGGGTTTCAGCCGGAACTTTCAGATTAACGCGGCCATCCAGCGTCGGCACTTCAATTTCGCCACCCAATGCAGCCATGGCGAAATTAATCGGCACTTCGCAATACAGGTTGTTGCCTTCACGCTCGAAAATCGGGTGCGCCTTCACCTGCACCTGAACGTACAGATCGCCCGCTGGTGCGCCGTGCTCGCCAGCTTCACCTTCACCCGCCAAGCGGATACGATCGCCGGTATCAACACCTGCCGGAATTTTCACCGACAGCGTTTTGGATTTCTCTACCCGACCATGGCCATGGCACTTGGTGCAAGGATCTTTAATGATCTGACCACGTCCGTGACAATGCGGACAAGCCTGCTGTACGGTAAAGAACCCTTGGCGCATCTGCACTTGGCCCTGACCGTGACAGGTTGGACAGGTAACCGGTGAACTGCCCGGTTTGGCACCGCTGCCGTGACAAGAGTCACACTCTTCCAGCGTAGGAATACGGATCTCTTTAGTGACACCGCGTACGGCTTCTTCCAGCGTCAGATCCATGTTGTAGCGCAAATCTGAACCGCGACTGGCACGCTGACGGCGCCCGCCACCGAAGATATCGCCAAATACGTCACCAAAGATATCGCTGAAATCAGCACCGCCACCGCCGCCACCCATACCACCTTGTTCAAAGGCGGCATGGCCGTACTGATCGTAGGCGGCACGCTTTTGATCGTCGGTCAGGATCTCGTAGGCTTCTTTAATTTCTTTGAATTTGGCTTCGGCGTCTTTTTCCTGATTACGGTCAGGGTGATACTTCATCGCCAGACGTTTGTACGCCTTTTTGATCTCACGCTCATCTGCCGTCTTGGCGACGCCGAGAGCCTCGTAATAATCTTTCTTCGCCATTATTTCTCTTACCCTTAACATGCGTGCACGGGCGTAGAGTTGCCTCGACGCCCGTGCTGGTTTCCGGTTACGGCCTTTGGCCTCACCGTGCCCGCTTAAGGGCGATTATTTTTTGTCTTTAACTTCTTCGAACTCGGCATCAACCACGTCGTCGTCTTTCTTCGCCGCGTTGTCTGCGCCCGCATCAGCACCCTGTGCCTGCGCCTGAGCTTGTGCCATTTCCAGCAGTTTGCCAGAAACCTGCACCAGAGCCTGGGTTTTCGCTTCGATCTCGGCTTTATCTTCGCCTTTCACAGCCGCTTCCAGATCTTTCAGCGCCGCTTCGATCGCCGTTTTGTCTTCCGCAGGCAGTTTGTCGCCCGCTTCTTCCAGTTGCTTACGCGTGCCGTGGATCAGGTGATCCGCCTGGTTACGGGTTTGCACCAGCTCTTCGAACTTACGGTCTGCTTCAGCGTTCACTTCCGCATCGCGCACCATTTTCTGGATTTCTTCTTCGTTCAGACCAGAAGAAGCCTTGATGGTGATCTTCTGCTCACGACCGGTGTTCTTGTCTTTAGCAGACACATGCAGAATACCGTCGGCGTCGATATCGAAAGTCACTTCGATCTGAGCCATACCGCGCGGCGCAGCCTGGATACCGTCCAGGTTGAACTGGCCCAGTGACTTGTTATCGTTAGCGCGTTTACGCTCACCCTGCAGCACATGGATGGTCACTGCCGCCTGGTTGTCTTCAGCGGTAGAGAACACCTGGCTGTGCTTGGTCGGGATGGTAGTGTTTTTGGTGATCAATGGCGTCATCACGCTGCCCATGGTTTCGATACCCAGCGACAGCGGGGTAACGTCCAGCAGCAGAACGTCTTTCACATCACCGGCCAACACGCCGCCCTGAACCGCAGCACCTACGGCCACCGCTTCGTCCGGGTTAACGTCTTTACGTGGCTCTTTACCGAAGAAGTCAGCCACTTTCTTCTGAACCATTGGCATACGGGTCTGGCCACCCACCAGGATCACGTCCTGAATGTCGGAAACCGACAGGCCTGCGTCGTTCAGTGCCACTTTCAGCGGCTCAATAGAACGTGCAACCAGATCTTCTACCAGTGACTCGAGCTTGGCGCGGGTCACTTTGATGTTCATGTGTTTTGGACCGGAACCATCTGCAGTGATGTACGGCAGGTTCACGTCGGTCTGCTGGGCAGAAGAGAGTTCGATCTTCGCTTTCTCAGCGGCTTCTTTCAGGCGCTGCATCGCCAACGGATCGTTGCGCAGATCCATGCCCTGATCTTTCTTGAACTCTTCTACCAGGTAGTTGATCAAGCGGCTGTCGAAGTCTTCACCACCCAGGTGGGTATCCCCGTTGGTTGCCAGCACTTCGAAGGTTTTTTCGCCATCAACGTCATCGATTTCGATAATAGAGATATCGAAAGTACCACCACCCAGATCGTATACCGCGATAGTGCGGTTACCCACTTCTTTGTCCAGGCCATAAGCCAAGGCAGCTGCGGTCGGTTCGTTGATGATACGTTTGACTTCCAGACCCGCGATACGGCCCGCGTCTTTGGTTGCCTGACGCTGAGCATCGTTGAAGTAAGCAGGAACGGTAATGACCGCTTCGGTTACCGGCTCGCCCAGATAATCTTCCGCCGTTTTCTTCATTTTTTTCAGCACTTCAGCAGAAATCTGCGGAGGTGCCATTTTCTGGCCTTTCACTTCCAGCCAGGCGTCGCCGTTATCAGCAGCAACGATGTTGTACGGCATGATCGCTTTATCACGCTGTGCTTCTTCATCCTGGAAGCGACGGCCAATCAGGCGCTTGATCGCAAACAGGGTATTCTGTGGGTTAGTGACCGCCTGACGCTTAGCAGGCTGGCCAACCAGAATTTCACCATCCTGGGTATATGCGATGATCGAAGGTGTAGTGCGATCGCCTTCGGCGTTCTCCAGCACACGTGCCTTGCCGCCATCCATAATTGCTACACAAGAGTTGGTAGTACCCAGGTCGATACCAATAATTTTGCCCATCTAAACATCTCCACTAATAAATTCATAATCGGTCAGGTTGCTAACCTATATGCGGGCGATTCTTCATTTTTCAACTGCCCGCTACACCAGTTTTATCCCCTTCACCTTGCAAACTACAGGCAGATGCTAATTTACAAGCTGAAGGGGATATCCGCGGTCGGCAACTGCGGTTGTCAATAAGATGGGGCCATCCGAACCAGCATCAAGGGCCTGAGTAAAAAAAATTTCGTTTTTACCCACTGTCAGATCATTGTTTCCTTTCATCGGGATCATTATGATGCCGCGCGCTCTGATGGAAGCGAGGCTTTTTTCGGCCATTCAGACCCATTATGAGTTTACCTATACCCAAAATATTTCAACTGGCTTGAAAGACAGCGGGCATATCCATTTTTGTTAGTATTCTGTTATTACAGAGGACATATGCACACCAACAAGTTGGCGAATCCAGGCCCTCTGGGTCTGATGGGCTTCGGGATGACTACCGTCTTGCTGAATCTGCACAATGCAGGCTTTTTTCCACTGACCTCCGTCATCATCAGCATGGGGATTTTCTTCGGTGGCATGGCTCAGATTTTTGCTGGCATTCTTGAATTCAAGAAAGGTAACACCTTCGGTTTGACCGCTTTCACGTCCTACGGCTGCTTCTGGCTGAGCCTGGTGGGGATCCTGCTGCTGCCACGTATGGGTCTGGCGGATCCTACCGATGCCAACGTGCTCGGTATTTATCTGGCGCTGTGGGGCGTCTTCACCCTGTTCATGTTCTTTGGCACCTTGCGCGCCAACCGCGCGCTGCAATTCGTGTTCGCCAGCCTGACCTTGCTGTTTGCCCTGCTGGCCGTTGGCAACATGACCGGTAACCACGCCATCCTGACCTTTGCTGGTTATGAAGGGATCATCTGTGGTGCCAGCGCCATTTATCTGGCAATGGCAGAAGTGATTAACGAACAGCTGGGCCGCACCGTTCTGCCTATTGGCAGCGTAACGGCTTCACCAGCGGCGCAAGTCACCGCAACCGCCTGATTAATGACGTTCTGATAGCAAAAAGCCCTGCCGTTGCAGCAACGACAGGGCTTTTATAGCATTCAGGAACCGGTGATCTAGAGCTTGTTCTCACTGTTCAGATCGCGACGCAGGTAGATCCCCAACATCAAACCAATCATCGACAGCGCCAGCACATAGTAAGCCGGAGCTAACGGGGTCAACTTCATGATCAAGGTGACAAAGATCGGGGTTAACCCACCAAAGATGGCGTAGGCAACATTGTAGGAGAATGAGATCCCGCTAAACCGCACTTCTGCCGGGAAAGCCCGCACCAGCACATAAGGCACCGCTCCTACGATCCCCACGCTGAATCCCACCAGCGCATAGGTCGCAAACAACATTTCCGGGTGAGTTCCTATCGTCTGATAAAACAGCCAACTACAGGCGGCGAGCAGCAGGCTGCCGACGATAAAGGTTTTGCTGGCACCAAAGCGATCGGCCGCCGAACCTGAGGTGATACAGCCGATAATCAGCATCACGATCGCCACACTGTTGGCCTGCAACGACAGCGCCGGGGCAATACCAAACTGTTTTTGCAGATAGGTTGGCGTCATCAGGATCACCACGACAATCCCGGCCGACAGCAGCCAGGTCAGTAGCATGGATACCGCCACCTCTTTCTTATGATTCACTATCACCGATTTCAGCGGCAGCTCTTCCGCCAGCGCTTTACGCGCCTGCATCTCGATAAAGATCGGTGTTTCCTGCAACCAACGGCGCAGATACATGGCGAACAGACCAAAAATACCGCCGAGGAAGAACGGAATACGCCAGCCACCGTTGAGGATCGCTTCTTGACTGAGCGTGGTATTAATGACGGTGGCCACCAGCGACCCCAGCAGGATACCGGCGGTTAAACCCGCAGTGAGCGTGCCGCAGGCAAAACCAATACGCTTGCGCGGCACGTGCTCGGCCACAAACACCCAAGCCCCCGGCACTTCCCCGCCGATCGCCGCGCCTTGCAGCACGCGCATCAGCAGCAGTAACAGCGGTGCCGAAATACCAATGCTGGCATAGGTGGGCAACATCCCCATCGCCAGCGTCGGTAACGCCATCAAGAGAATACTCAGGGTGAACATCTTCTTGCGGCCAACCAGATCGCCGAAGTGCGCCATGATGATGCCGCCCAACGGGCGGGCCAGATAACCCGCCGCGAAGATACCAAAAGTTTGTACCTGGCGCAGCCATTCCGGCATGTCTGCCGGGAAGAACAGTTCGCCCATGACCGCAGCGAAGAAAACAAAAATGATGAAATCATAGAACTCTAACGCACCGCCCAAGGCCGCCAAGGTCAGAGTTTTGTAGTCTTGCCGGTTCAACCGGCGATTATTGTCGTGGTGCATAAGATACCGTCAGAGGAAACAATGAAGAAAAAAAGCACAACGGCTTTCTGTAAACGAATCCTTACTATAACGGCAAATTATTTTCACACCAAATCGGTTGAACGCTATTTCGCAGTTGGCTGAAATTTAGAGGTCCATCTCACGACGCGCATTTTTAGGACGGAATGCGGCGACCACTGCCTCGTGGGTTTCTACGTAGGGCCCCTCGAGCAGTTGGATGCAATAGGGCACGCTGGCGAAAATACCATGCACCACCACCTTGCCCTGCTCATCTTTTACCCCTTCTAGCGTTTCCTGAATCGACTTTGGCTGCCCCGGCAGGTTGATGATCAGTGCCTGTTTGCGGATCACGCCAACCTGACGCGAAAGAATGGCCGTTGGTACATAGTGTAGGCTGATTTGCCGCATTTGTTCACCGAAGCCGGGCATCACGCGATCGGCGATCTCCAACGTGGCATCAGGGGTAACATCACGGCGCGCCGGGCCGGTTCCGCCAGTGGTCAGCACCAGATGGCAGCCCATTTCATCGACCAGTTCACACAAAGTATGCTCAATCAGCATCTGTTCATCGGGGATCAGCCGGGTTTCCAGCTCGAAAGGCGTGGCCAGCGCACTGCTCAGCCAAGCCTCCAGTGCCGGGATCCCTTTGTCCTGATAAACACCGCCGGAAGCGCGATCGGAAATAGAAACCAAACCAATACGTAATGTGTCCATGCTTAACCTCTGTCGCTGAAATGCTGTGGATAGGTTCATCTCCCACCCTGTTACTCATCCCGAAAGTATACGGTGTCTGCTCTCCAACGTGGGAAAACAGGCATAAAAAAGGTGGCCTACGCCACCTCAGACTGCTTACAAAGTCAGATATTAGGGAGAGCGTGCCGAAGGGGTCGTAGCGGCGTAAGCCGCCGGAGTGCCCCTCGGTGCGCTAGGCCCGGGTATCTCGGGTTAAAAAGCGACTTTGTCATCAATCTCGGGCGGCCTAAGCCACCTTTTTCCACGCGAATTGCCGTTAATTACAGCAGTTCGGCGATCATTTTTTCCAACTTGCCCTGGTCTACGGCAAATTTGCGGATACCGTCGGTCAGTTTCTCAACCGCCATTGGATCCTGGTTGTGCTGCCAGTAGAACTCAGACTCAGTCAGCGGTGCAGGACGTGCCTTCACTTCACCGGTATAGGACAGTTTACGCTCCAGTGCCCCTTCGCTCTCTGCCAGTTCTTTCAGCAATGAAGGAGCAATGGTCAGGCGATCACAACCGGCCAACTCGATGATTTCACCGATGTTACGGAAGCTTGCGCCCATCACTACGGTTTCATAGCCGTGCTGCTTGTAGTACTGATAGATCTCAGTCACGGAAACCACGCCCGGATCTTCATGCGGTGCGAACTCTTTTTTGTCGCCATTGGCTTTGTACCAGTCGAGGATACGGCCAACAAACGGAGAAATCAGGTAGGCACCGGCTTCGGCGCAGGCACGTGCCTGGGCGAAGGAGAACAGCAGCGTTAGGTTACAGTTGATGCCTTCTTTTTCCAGGCGTTCCGCCGCGCGGATACCCTGCCAGGTAGAAGCCAGTTTGATCAGAATGCGATCGTTGCTGATACCCGCTTCATTATAAAGTTTGATCAGGCGCTTGGCCTTGGCCACGCTGGCTTCGGTATCATAAGACAGGCGTGCGTCCACTTCGGTGGAAATACGGCCTGGGATCAGTTTCAGGATTTCCAGACCGATGTTGACCGCCAGCTTGTCTGCTGCGTCGGCGACTTGTTGCTCACGATCGCTGCTCTGCCCACGCGCCCAGGCGATAGCTTCATCAATCAGTTTGCGGTATTCAGGAATTTGAGCTGCATTGAGGATCAGCGAAGGGTTAGTGGTTGCATCTTGCGGTTGATATAGCTTCATTGCAGCGATATCACCCGTATCCGCAACCACCGTAGTAATCTGGCGTAGGGAAGTTAATTTATCGGTCATGTTGGCATTATCTCATCGTTTGTGCATGAACTTTTGGCATCGTTCAACCATGCCCTGAGCTGATAATAACATGCACGAGGCCCGGTGCAAGGCTGGAAAATCACAGCGTTGCGGCAGGGGTTTCATCCTTGTTCAAGCAACCGTTTACAGGGTCAACCTTCGTCATTTACGAGCAAACAGGACGGCATTACCGTACATTCTCTTCTGAAAATTATGTTAAATTCGCGCCAATTGATGTATTTATATCTATAGTCTAAGAAAATTCTCACCCCAATGGCATCAAAGCGACTTTAGCTAACTTATTGTAAGATTTGGCCAAATACCTTTTCACCTTGAGTAAATGGAGCGCCATGCGCTGTAGAGCTTAACAAGGAGAGATCTGTGACGGATCTAATCAACTTTATCAGTAATATCCTCTGGAAATCGGTACTCATCTATTTGTTGCTGGGTGTTGGTATTTATTTCACTTTGTCTACCCGTTTCATTCAGATCCGCCACTTCGGCCATATGTTTTCCGTGCTAAAGAACAGTACCAAAAGCGATAGCGCCGGTATCTCCTCTTTCCAGGCGCTCTGCACGTCGCTGGCCGCGCGCGTCGGCACCGGCAACCTGACCGGTGTCGCAATCGCCCTCACCGCCGGTGGCCCCGGAGCCATCTTCTGGATGTGGGTGGTGGCCTTTATCGGTATGGCGACCTCTTTCATTGAAAGTACCTTGGCCCAGCTATACAAAACCAAAGACGATAACGGCAACTACCGTGGCGGCCCTGCCTACTACATGGAAAAAGGGCTGGGCATGCGTTGGATGGGCGTATTGTTCTCCGTCTTCCTGATCATCGCCTTTGGTTTGGTGTTCAATGCCGTGCAGGCTAATTCTATCGCCCAAGCCAGCGCCGTCGCCTTCAATTTCAACCCCATGTATGTGGGTATTGCTCTGGCCATCCTGAGCGGGATTGTGATTTTCGGCGGTATTCGTTCCATCGCCCGCGTAGCTGAAAAGGTGGTTCCGCTGATGGCGGTTGTCTATCTGCTGCTGGCGTTATGGATCATCGCTCATAACATTGAGCATATGCCGGCAATTCTGGCGTTGATTTTCAAAAGCGCCTTCGGCCTACAAGAAGCGGCAGCAGGAGCTATCGGCTATGGCATTTCCCAAGCGATGACCCAAGGTATCCAACGGGGGTTGTTCTCCAATGAGGCCGGTATGGGTTCCGCCCCCAATGTGGCCGCCTCCGCTACCCCGTATCCCCCTCATCCGGCTTCACAGGGTTATGTGCAAATGCTCGGCGTGTTTGTTGACACCATCGTGATTTGCAGCGCAACCGCCGCCATTATTCTGGCTTCCGGCATCCTGGATCATTCGTCTGGCAATATCAGCGGCATTGACCTGACACAGCGGGCGCTCACCAGCGCTGTGGGGGCCTGGGGCGCATCTTTTGTCGCAGTGGCCATTTTCTTCTTTGCCTTTACCTCGATCATCGCCAATTACGCCTATGCCGAAAGCAATCTGATCTTTCTGGAGCATAATCATCCCTCTGGTTTGCTGATTTTCCGTTGCGCAGCCTTAGGTATGGTGATGTTCGGTTCGATGGCGGATCTACCGGTGGTGTGGCGCCTGGCGGATATTTCAATGGCGCTGATGGCCATCACTAATCTGACGGCGATCCTGCTGCTGTCTGGTGTCGCCTTCAAGCTGACCAAGGATTACAACCACCAGCGTTCGATCGGCAGATTACCGACCTTCGATGCGAACTATTATCCCGAATTGAAATCCCAGCTAGAACCCGGCATCTGGGAGCGCAAAAAGCCACGTTAGCCGATTGAGGGCGTGCGTTAAGCGCGCCTTATTACAGCCATGCATCCCTTCTGCCGCGCTTTTTGTTACAGTATCGGTTCTTTGATAAACAGGATGTGGCCATGCTCGTTATTATTTCACCCGCCAAGACTCTAGACTACACAAGCCCACTGGCGACCGAACGTTTTACGCAACCTGAGCTGTTGGATAAATCGAAAGCGCTTATCAACCTGTGCCGTAAACTGACGCCCGCACAAATTGCCAGCCTGATGAGCATCAGCGATAAACTCGCCGGCCTGAATGCCGCACGTTTCAGTGAATGGCAACCTGAATTCACCCCGGAGAATGCCCGCCAAGCGCTGTTGGCGTTTAAAGGCGATGTTTATACCGGGTTGCAGGCACAGGATTTCAGCGAAGACGATTTCGACTTTGCACAACAGCATCTGCGTATGCTTTCCGGCTTATATGGCGTGCTGCGGCCGTTAGATCTGATGATGCCTTATCGCCTGGAAATGGGTATCAAACTGGAAAACCCGAAAGGCAAGGATCTGTACAGTTTCTGGGGCGAGCAGATCACCAAGAAACTGAACGAAGCGTTAAAGCAGCAAGGTGATGATGTCATTGTTAACCTGGCTTCTGACGAATACTTCAAATCGGTAAAACCGGCCAAATTGCAGGCACAGCTGATCAAACCGGTATTCCTTGATGAGAAGAACGGCAAGTATAAAGTGATCAGTTTCTATGCCAAGAAAGCGCGTGGGCTGATGAGCCGCTTTATCATCAAAAATCGGCTGACCAAAAGCGAGCAACTGGTTGATTTCGATCTGGAAGGCTATGCCTTTGACGAAGCTGCTTCTGCGGGTAACGAACTGGTATTCAAACGCCCGGAACAATAAAGCCGCCTGTCAGCAAGCGGCTCTTAGGTAGCACAAGGGGCGCTGAGCGCCCCCTCCATCAGGCCGGTAAGGTCATCAGGAACTGACGCAGTCTGGCAAAATCAGCCGACATGTGATGCGACAGCAGCGGCAGATTAGCACGCGCCGCCAATGCTTCTGGCAATGGTAACTCCTGATCCAGGATCGCTTCGACACTCTCTTTGAACTTGGCCGGGTGCGCCGTGCCCAGGAACAGGCCGAACTCCCCGTCTTTCAGCTGATCGCGCAACGCACGGTAGGCGATCGCCGCGTGCGGTTCGGAAAGATAGCCCAGCGCCGCCAACTCTTTCATCGTGTCTTTGGTGGTTTCATCGCTCACCGCAGCGTGACCCAATTCTTTGAGCTGCCAGATTTTGCGGCGGAACAGTTCTTCCACGCGCGGCCAGTTGTTTGGCTGGCTGACATCCATGGCATTGGACAGCGTCGCCACGGTGGCATGCGGCTGCCATTCGCCGTTACTCAGGAAACGCGGCACGGTATCGTTGGCATTGGTGGCAGCAATAAAGCGCTTCACCGGCAGCCCTAAGGATTTTGCCAGCAACCCGGCGGTCAGATCGCCAAAGTTGCCGCTCGGCACCGAAACCACCAGTTGATTACGGGCTTCCTGTGGCAACTGCGCTACCGCTTCAAAGTAGTAACAGATCTGTGCCAGCAGGCGGCTGATATTGATCGAGTTGGCCGAGTTCAGATGCACCGTGTCTTTCAGTTCCTGATCGTCAAACGCCTGTTTGACCAACGCTTGGCAAGCATCAAAGTCACCCTCGATCGCCACGGTGTGAATGTTGCCACCCAGAGTACAGAACAGTTTTTCCTGCAACGGACTGATCTTGCCCTGCGGATACAGGATCACCACCCGCACGTTTTTCAGCCCATAGAAGGCATGGGCCACGGCAGCGCCGGTATCGCCAGAGGTGGCGGTCAGAATGGTCACCGGTTGATCGCCCGCTACTTCTGCCAGCATCTGCGCCATAAAACGGCCGCCGAAATCTTTAAACGCCAGCGTCGGGCCGTGGAACAGCTCCAGGCAAGCCACATCGCTCTCAACCGGTGCTACCGGTGCCGGGAAGGCAAAGGCGGCTTTTACACGCTGATACAGCGCGGCTTCGCCGATCTCATCGCCAATAAAAGCCGACAGGATCTTGGTGCTGCGGGTGACGAAATCCATCTCCAGCAGGTGATCGATCTCGGTCAGCTCAAACTCGGGCAGTTCCAGCGGGAAAAACAAGCCCTGCTGTTTGCCCAGCCCCTGCTTGATCGCCTGTGCGAAGCTGACCTGCTCATTGTGGTCTTTAAGGTTATACAGTTTCATGCGTTATCCCAATAGTCGAGCGCCGGCAGTATCCAGACGGCAAATATGAACAAAACCTTCATCGTTTTGCAGATAGTGATTTGTCAGCCAATCAGCCATACGTTGCGCGGTAGCGCCGTCATCACAGATCGCAAACAGCGTCGGGCCGGAACCGGAAATACCACAGGCCAGCGCGCCGATCTCCTGTGAAGCTTTGCGCGCTTCGGCAAAGCCCGGCAGCAGGCGAGTACGATAAGGTTCGGCAATCACATCCTGCATCAGCTTGGCGGCCAGACGCGGCTGCTGCGTGTGGCAAGCGTGAATAAAGCCCGCCAGATAGCGGCCATGGCTGATACAGTCCTGACGACGGTACTGCGCAGGCAGAATGGCGCGTGCTTCAGCGGTGGAGACTTTGATGCCAGGATAAGCCATCACCCACAACCACTCTTTAAAGCAGGGTACTTCCTGGCTGATGTAGCCTTCTTCTTCCAGCATCAGTTGCAGGCCACCGAGATAGCACGGCGCAACGTTGTCGTAATGTACACTGCCAGAAATACGCCCTTCCAGTTCCCCCATCAGCGCCAGCAACTGCATGTCGTCCAACGGGCGATCACAGAACTCGTTCATCGCCATCAGGCCAGCCACCACCGAACAGGCGCTGGAACCCAGCCCTGAACCGATGGGCATATTTTTCTCAAGCCGCATCGCCACCGGGACTTCGCGGCCGATTTCCTGGCAGAAACGCTCCCAGCACTGGTAGACGATGTTCTCTTGCGGATCCGCCGGCAGCTTGCTGACAAAGCGCCCGGCGTTTTCCAGGCTGAAACGCGGGGCCGCTTCTACGCTGACGCAATCGCCCAGCAGCGAACCGTCGATGGGGGAAACCGCCGCCCCCAAGACATCGAACCCAACGCTGACGTTACCAATTGAGGCCGGTGCATACACCTTAACCATATTAAACTCCCAACTTCCATGACAGTGTGCGCAACAGATCGGCAAATACCCCTGCCGCAGTCACATCATTACCCGCACCATAGCCACGCAGCACCAGCGGCAGTGGTTGATAATAACGGCTGTAGAAGGCCAGGGCGTTCTCACCGTTCTTCACTTTATACAACGGATCGTTGTCATCTACCGCATCAATACGCACCTGGCAGCGGCCTTCTTCGATCACCCCGACATAGCGCAGCACCTTGCCTTGCTCGGCAGCAGCAGCCACGCGGCGGCCGAATTCGGCATCCAGTTCCGGCAAGCGCGCCAGGAAAGTCTCTACGTCACCCGACGCATCAAAGGACGGTGGCAACACCGACTCGACCTCAATATCGCTCAGTTCGAACGCATAACCCGCTTCACGCGCCAGAATCAGCAGCTTGCGTGCCACATCCATGCCGGAAAGATCGTCACGCGGATCGGGCTCGGTGTAGCCGTTCGCCTTAGCCTTCAGGGTGGCCGCCGACAGCGACATACCTTCATCCAACTTGCCAAAGATAAACGACAGTGAGCCCGACAGGATACCGGAGAAACGCGTCAGTTCATCACCGGCGTTGAGCAGGTTCTGCAGGTTCTCGATCACCGGCAGACCCGCACCCACGTTGGTGTCATACAGGAACTTGCGGCGTGAACCCGCAGCGGCAGTGCGCAACTGCTGGTAATAGTTCATTGACGAGGTGTTGGCCTTCTTGTTTGGCGTCACCACGTGGAAACCATCGGCAAGGAAATCGGCATACTGATCGGCTACCGCCTGGCTGGAAGTACAGTCGACGATCACCGGGTTAAGCAGATGATACTCTTTCACCAGGCGGATCAGGCGGCCAAGGTTGAACGGCTCCTGCGCGCTGCCCAGCTCATCGCGCCAGCTTTCCAGCGAAATACCGTGCACGTTGGTCAGCATGGCGCGCGAGTTGGCGATACCGCAGACGCGCAGATCGATATGCTTCTGCTTCAACCATGGTTGCTGACGGTAAATCTGTTCGATCAACGCCCCACCCACGCCGCCGACGCCGATCACAAACACTTCGATCACCTGATCGGTGTTGAACAGCATCTGGTGGCTGACGCGCACCCCGGTGGTGGCAGAATCATTGCTGACCACCACGGAGATAGAACGCTCGGAAGAGCCCTGGGCGATAGCGACGATGTTGATGTTAGCGCGCGCCAGTGCGGAGAAGAAGCGCGCAGAGATGCCGCGCAAGGTACGCATACCATCGCCCACCACCGAGATGATTGCCAGGCGCTCCATCACGTCCAGCGGCTCCAGTACGCCGTCTTTCAGTTCCAGATAGAACTCCTCTTCCAGTGCGCGACGTGCGCGCTGTAGCTCGCTCTGCGGCACGCAGAAGCTGATGCTGTATTCGGAAGAGGACTGGGTGATCAGCACCACGGAGATGCGCGCCCGCGACATTACGGCAAATACCCGCGCCGCCATGCCCACCATTCCTTTCATACCCGGGCCAGAAACGTTGATCATCGCCATATTGTTCAGGTTAGTGATCCCCTTCACCGGCATCTCGTCATCCACGCTTTCGCCGCCGATTAAGGTGCCAGGAGCTTGTGGGTTGGCGGTATTTTTAATCAGGCAAGGGATTTGGAACTGGGCAATCGGGGTGATGGTACGCGGGTGAAGCACTTTGGCGCCGAAGTAAGAAAGCTCCATCGCTTCCTGATACGACATCGATTTCAGCAATCGGGCGTCCGGCACGGTGCGTGGATCGCAGGTATAAACGCCGTCGACATCGGTCCAGATCTCACAGCAATCTGCACGCAGGCAGGCGGCCAATACGGCGGCAGAATAATCGGAACCATTACGCCCCAGCACCACCAGTTCGCCTTTGTCATTACCGGCGGTGAAACCGGCCATCAGCACGATGTGATCCGCCGGAATGGCAGCGGCAGCGATACGCTGGGTGGACACGGCGATGTCGACGGTCGATTCCAGGTAATGGCCCTGCGCGAGCAGTTTCTCCACCGGGTTGATCACGGTGACCGGATAACCCTTGGCTTTGAACACCCCTTCCATAATGGCAATGGAAAGCTTTTCGCCACGGCAGATGATGGCGGCGTTAACACCGTCCGGGCACTGCCCCAGCAACGCCACGCCGTGCAGCACCTGTTTCAGCTGCGCGAACTCCTGGTCGACCAGCGCTTTCAGGCGATCGTACTCAAAGCCCGGCAAAGCCTTGGCCAAGCCGCTCAGCAACTCAGCAAAAATACGCTCTGCGTCGCTCATATTTGGCTGAATATCTTGGCCTGCCGCCGTTTTTTCAATCATCGCCACCAAGTGATTGGTGATCTTGGCGGGTGCGGACAATACCGTGGCCACCTGTCCCTGACGCGCGTTATTCTCCACGATATCGGCAACGCGCAGAAAACGTTCCGCGTTCGCTACCGAGGTCCCACCAAATTTCAACACTCGCATTTACTTTATCTCCTGAATTTATGACGAAAAAAAAGCCCGCACTGGTTAGGTGCGGGCTTTTTTCTTCTGTTTCTTGTGTGCGTCAGCCCGCCCCGTTACCTGTGGTATCGGTGGTGGTAATAATTGTGGTGTTCAGGCTGATGTTTCGCATTTAGTCTGTCTGTCTCATTAGAATCTTGTCCCCTATACTGGTTAAAGCAATCACTTTCCCAAGTCAAATTATTTCTTCATTTTGCTTGTTTAATGACCAGAACAAACTCTGCGCAATGAAACAGATTAAAAACCAAATAACAGAATAAAAAATCAATAAAAAGCTCAACTAACAGTGAATTAAACTGGATTACCGAAGAATAACATTAGCATTACTTTATCAATTTTTTTTCAATGTCATGCAGTAACGTATGCAACATCACGATGTCGCGCTGTTGTAATACACCAAGCCGCTGATGCAGCCAATCGCGTAATTTTTGGTCACCGCTGACCTCAAGGGTACTCAATAAACGATCGGCTCGCTGACGCAATGCCTTCAGTTGCCCGGTATTGGCAGAAGGTTCCTGCGGAGGGTTGACCTTCATCAGTTCCGCAAGCTGGTAGCAGTACACCATCACCGCTTGACCGAGATTAAGCGAAGGGTAATCGGCGATCATCGGTACACCGGTCAGCAAGTCTGCCAGTTCCAGCTCTTCATTGGTCAGGCCCGAATCTTCGCGGCCAAACACCAACGCAGCCTGCTGCACCCACTGCTGGCGCTCTATCAATTGCCCGGTCAGTTGCTGCGGCGTGCAATAGTAATGAAAGCGAGCGCGGCTGCGGGCGGTGGTGGCGACGGTAAAATCCACGTCGGCCAGCGCCTGCTGCAAAGTAGGGAACGTCTGTACGGCATCCAGGATATCACCCGCCCCGTGCGCCACCCAGCGCGCTGCCGGCTGCAAATGAGCATCGCTATCGACAATGCGCAATGAGTTAAACCCCATCGTTTTCATCGCCCGCGCCGCTGCGCCCACATTTTCCGGCCGTGCCGGAGCCACTAACACGATATGAAGCTGCATCATTACTCCAGCAAAAAAGTAGAAATAGTTCTTTGACTGTTGAGGGTAGGCTGATTATATTTACAAATGATTAACATAATTTATCACCCCCAATAATATGAACAAATAGAGCATTGGAAACATAACCAAGACGAAAGCCTTATATCCACAAGAAATCTATTAATTTTTTTATTAATCAGATAATTGAAAATTCCCAATTATCAGTTAACCAACGATTGTAGCGCATTGGCTATTACAATGCTGAATCGTTCACAGAATTTGTTGATCTGTGTCTTAAGCTTGCATTTCTGTAAGTGTTTTTCACAAATCTGTTAACGTGCTAGAATTGAATTTGATATATGTCAACAAAGCGTAGTTTTGTTGGGTGATGAATTCGGCACGCACTGTTATATTGCTGTTAATAGGGTTAGGATATGCGCCGTTTTGGCATCATTTGGGGATGCTGGCAATAGTGTCTCCTCCAAGCTAGCGATCTTGTTGACATTGATGGAAAGTGCATCAAGAACGAGTTTACGTACTTTAGTCGTTTGGTCATGAGGGAACGTGAGCGGTATCTCTGCCCTCCACGAAGAACACAAAGACTTCTGTACTTCCTATTTTCTATTTTGTTGGCAATTTTAGGTAGCAAATATGCAGACCCCGCACATTCTGATTGTCGAAGACGAGTTAGTCACTCGTAACACCCTGAAGAGCATTTTCGAGGCGGAAGGCTACATTGTTCATGAAGCCAATGACGGTGCAGAAATGCACAACATTCTGTCTGAAAATGATATCAACCTGGTTATCATGGATATCAACCTGCCGGGCAAAAACGGTTTACTGCTGGCGCGCGAACTGCGTGAGCAAGCCAGCGTAGCGTTGATGTTCCTGACTGGCCGCGATAACGAAGTGGATAAAATCCTTGGCCTGGAAATTGGTGCCGATGATTACATCACAAAACCGTTCAACCCACGCGAACTGACTATCCGTGCGCGCAACTTGCTGTCACGTACCATGAATCTGGGTAGCGTCGGCGAAGAACGCAAACTGGTTGAAAGCTACAAATTCAATGGTTGGGAACTGGACATCAACAGCCGTTCACTGATCGACCCGGCAGGCGAGCAATACAAGCTGCCGCGCAGCGAATTCCGCGCCATGCTGCACTTCTGCGAAAATCCGGGCAAGATCCAATCCCGTGGTGAGTTGCTGAAGAAGATGACCGGCCGCGAATTGAAACCGCACGATCGTACCGTCGACGTGACTATCCGCCGTATTCGTAAGCACTTCGAATCCACGCCGGATACACCGGAAATCATTGCCACCATTCATGGTGAAGGTTACCGCTTCTGCGGCGATCTGGAAGAATAACTTCCACAACGGTTTACCCTGGGGTTCAGCATGCTGAACCCCTTTTGTTTTATTTGGCTTCACCCCAAGGGATGATAGGCACCGCGCTCAAGGCATTCTTCGGTGAACCGTCGATCACTTTGTCCGAGTAGGTCAAATAAACCAGCGCGTTGCGTTTGGCATCATAAAAACGTACCACCTGCAGCTTTTTAAACACCAGCGAAGTCCGTTTCTGGAACACCACGGTGCCTTCTGATTTGCCATTTTTAATCTTGTCATTCAACACGATCGGCCCAACCTGCTGGCAGGAAATCGCGGCATCCGAGGTATCTTCCGCCAGCCCGAGCCCACCTTTTAACCCACCGGTTTTTGCCCGGCTGATATAACAGGTTACATTTTTAACATCCGGATCATCGAACGCTTCAACCACAATTTTATGGTCTGGACCAAACAGTTTAAATACCGTATCGACTGAGCCCACCTGTTCCGCCTGCGCACCGCTAATGGTTGCGCAAACCAGACCAAACAAAAATATCCATCCTTTTTTCATTCACTTAACTCCAAGAGAACAGCCTAAGGGAAAACGGGGCGCTAATTAAGAACGCTTATGTTTTAAGTCACAGAAGAGGGATTTTCTCGGCCCGAACTGCCATTTTTAGCACAGTGCGGAGAAAAAATCTTTGGGAGTCGCGGAGTAAAAAAGTTGCTATTATGCGGCATCGTCGTTTCTTTATGCCTGTTAATGTATCCCTCCCCAGTAGTCGCCCGGCGCATTGAGAGGTGCAATGCAACTGATTGATGGATAAGTCAGTTAGCATCAGGTACCAGCATGATAAATTAAATCGTTCGGGTTCCGACCCTACAGCTCTACGAGGAAGATCTATGGATCAAGCCGGTATCATTCGTGATCTGCTTAGCTGGCTGGAAAGCCATTTGGACCAACCTTTGTCACTGGACAACGTGGCAGCAAAAGCGGGCTACTCTAAATGGCATCTGCAACGGATGTTCAAAGATATCACCGGTAACGCCATCGGCGCTTACATCCGCGCCAGGAGATTATCCAAAGCCGCAGTCGCATTACGCTTAACCAGCCGACCCATTCTGGACATTGCCTTACAATATCGCTTTGACTCGCAGCAGACGTTTACCCGCGCGTTCAAGAAGCAGTTTGCGCAAACACCGGCCTTGTATCGCCGCGCTGAAGACTGGAGCGCCTTTGGTATTTGCCCACCGATACGTCTGGGGGCCTTTACCTTACCGCAGCCAGAGTTTATCACTCTGCCAGAACAGCACCTGATTGGCCTGACGCAGAGTTACTCCTGCACCCTGGAACAAATCTCCAACTTCCGTAACGAACTGCGCGCGCAGTTCTGGCGTCAGTATCTGGGTGAGGCAGAAACCTTGCCACCGGTGCTATACGGCCTACACCATTCACGGCCAAGCCAGGAAAGGGACGACGAGCAAGAGGTGCTGTACACCACCGCACTGGAACCGCATCACGTCCCGGCCAACGTTCAGGAAGGCCAGCCAATGGTATTGCAGGGCGGCGAATATGCCATGTTCAACTATCAGGGGCCAAGTTCAGGCCTGCAGGACTTTATCCTGATGCTGTATGGCACCTGCCTGCCAGCGCTCGAACTGACGCGCCGCAAAGGGCATGATATTGAGCGCTTTTATCCGCAAGGTGACCGTAGGCCACCTCAGGCACCGACCGAGATCAAGTGCGATTACCTGATCCCAATCCGCCGTTAACGCTGTAGTTCGTCCAACGCAGGCATGTCCAGGTGCGAGACATCGCCTGCGGTTTCTACGATCCAGCCGGAAGCCAGCCACGGGCTTTGCTGATAGTCAACGCGTGACAGCGAACAGTTGCGCAAACGCAGGCGACGTTCGGCATAGGCTGGCAACCCCAGCACCGTACTAATCAGGCAACCCAGCGCGATACCGTGGCTGACAATCAGCGGCTTGCTGCCTTGCGGCAACTTCAGGCAGCTTTCCAGCGCGGCACGTACTCGCGCGCCTAACTCCACCATGGATTCACCTTGAGGGATACGGGCATCGGCAGTACCATCGACCATCTGTTTACGCCACTGCTCTTCCTGTGGTGTCAGGCTGTCGATCAGGCGCTCTTCCAGAACGCCCATATGCAGTTCACGCAATCGAACGTCGTTAATCACGTCACAACCACACGCCTCTGCGATAATTTGTGCGGTGCGACGGGTACGGCCCAGATCGCTGGTAATCACGTGCGTAATGCCTTCAAGGCGCACGCGCTTGGCAACCTGTTGTGCCTGGTATTCACCCTTGGCGGTCAACGGGCTGTCGGACTGGCCTTGAATACGACGGGCCGCGTTCCATTCCGTTTCGCCATGGCGAACAAGGTATACCTGTAACATGTTTGTTTTCCGTTATACTGCGTGAAACTTGAGTTTATCTGCGCCCGGTGGCCACTGATACCAACGCCTGGCATATTGTGACAGAAGGATATTAGACCCGTTATGTACCATGTTATCGCTGCAACTACCAACCCGGCAAAGATCAAGGCTATTCAACTGGCCTTTGAAGATACCTTTGGTGCAGGCCAGTGCCGTATTGAATCTGTGGACGTCGCCAGCGGTGTCTCACTGCAACCGATAGGCAATGTCGAAACCCGTACCGGCGCACGGCAGCGGGTGATGGAAGCTCGGCAGGTGCGGCCAGAAGCCGACTTTTGGGTTGGCGTAGAAGCCGGGATCGAAGAGAACATGACCTTCGCCTGGATGACCATAGAAAACCCGCAAACCCGTGGTGAATCACGCTCGGCCAGCCTGATGCTGCCAGAAGCTATTTTACAGGGAATTCGCGCTGGCCGCGAACTGGGCAGTGAAATGACGGAGTTGACCGGCAATACCGAGATTAAACGTCAAGGGGGGGCGATCGGCATTTTCACCGATGGCAGGCTGAGCCGCACCAGCGTTTACCATCAGGCATTGCTGTTAGCCCTGGTGCCGTTCCACAACCCGATTTATCGCAACTACGCTAGCAATACACCGCATCAATAATCTGCTGGGTGGTGCTACTGTGCATCACCCAGCAACTGCTGCTCCAGCCACAGTTTTAACGCCGGAGATGCCGCTTTAAGGCTGTTCGAACCGCGGGTAATGGTGGCAATCCCTGCTCCCAGCTCATTCTTCAGCTCACGCTGGCTCATTTCGCCGCGCATCAATTCCTGAATGATCCGCACGCGCGTCCCGAGTGCGGTCCGTTCGTCCGGCGTTAAGAGCAGTTGCATCAGTTGTTGGTGTAGGTCTTGGGTGAACGAACTCTGCAACAGCGCCACAAAGCGCAGCCAATCGTCATTACCTTGTTCTGCAAGAGCGGGGTCGTTAAGTGAAAATTGCGTCATGGCAGCCACCATACTATTTAACTAGTACAGCAGCATACCATATCCCCACTGGCCGGCAAAATTCAGGCCAGCAGGGCCATCTTCTTCAACATCAATAGCGTCGTTGCCACTCGGCATCGGTCAACACTTTTGCCGGGCGATGCATAAAGTGGCGGTAAAACGCATCGTAAGCCAAAACGTTCTTCACGTAAGAGCGGGTTTCCGAGAACGGAATACTTTCCACAAACGCCACCGCGTCAACGCGGCCATCGGTGTTGCCCAACCAGGTATTCACCCGCGATGGGCCAGCATTATAAGCAGCCGAAGACAGAATACGGTTGCGGCCAAATTGCTGGTAAACCGATTCGAGATAGCTGGTGCCAATGTTGATGTTGGTTTGAGGGTCAAACAGTTGGCTCGGGCTGGAATAGCCCGGAATGCTGTACATCTCCACCGTATGCTGAGCGGTACGCGGCATCACCTGCATCAATCCTGTCGCGCCGACCGGCGACTGGGCTTTCGGGTTCCAGGCGCTTTCCTGACGAGCAATCGCCATGGCATAGCTTGGCGTAATGCCTTTATCCTCGGTAGCGCGATGGAACTCCTGTGACCAGGCCATCGGGAAGCGCTCCTCCAGATGATCCCACAGCTTGGCAACGATGGTGGCCTGCACGCTCAGATCGGCCCATTTCTGCTCAAAAGCATAACGCGCCAAAGCTTCCTGCTCCGGCTGGCTGCGGCTGACCACAAACGAACTCCATTCATTGCGCGCCAGATTATCCATATTCCAATACATCAGCTCACGTACGCGGGCAATTTCCGGGCCATTCACCAACGCAGCGCTGGGCTTGGTGGCAGCGAGCACCTTTATCGGGTAGGGCATATTCAGCTTTTGTGCCGCCACCATCGGGTAAAAACCGCGCTCATTCATCAGGCTGCGCAGTATCTGCTCCCCTTCACTGCGTTTACCTTCATCAATCAATTCACTAGCACGCCAGTAACGCCATTCGTCCTTATTGCGGGACTCTTCCGGTAAACGTGCCAACCAGGTTTTCAACCCCGCACGATCGCCATCGCCCAGCGCCATACGCACCCGGCGTTCCAGCAACGCAGGAGACTGGCTGCGCAGGATCACCCGATCGCGCCACTGAGTCTGCTCAAAAGTGGCATCGCTGCCCATCAAACGCCAGGCCACCGCCTCTTCCAGTTCCAGCTTCTCGCTGTCACTCATTTTCTGCAGGCGAGCCAGGGTCGGGATCATCGCCCGGGCATTTTCCGCATCTTGGCGGGCGAGGCGGGCAAAAACGATGCTGGTGGCCGAACGGGTAAAATCGGTTGGGCCAACGCTGCGAGCAAAAGATTCCACCGTGGCCGGATCGTTTTGCAAGCGCACCAAAGCATCGCCCATGGTCTGCTCACTGGCAGGCAACTGGCGATACAGATAGTTGACCAGGCTGCTGTTGCCCTCGGCCAACGCCAGTTTCATACGTGCCAGCGTGTTCAGCGGCGTTTGCTTACCGGCTGCCTGCCAGACACCGAACAGCTTGTCACAGGAACCCGGCAAAGTTTTACCGCTCAGCCAAATCTCATCTGCACCGCTCCAGGCAGCCTGCTGATCGCCGGTCACCCATTTGGCGTAATAGTAATTACAACGTGCTGCCACCGGTTTTGGTGCCTGCGGGCTGAACGTCAGCAGCGTGCGCCAGTCCTCACGGCTTGCCAGTTCATTAACAAAGCGGGCAGACAGTGATTGGGCTGGCGGCAACGTTGGGTTCTTCTGCAAGAATTGGCTCACCTGCGCAACGCTGGCAGTAGCAAGTTCCTGCGTTAGCTGACGGTACTCCAGATACGGATATAGCGGATAATCCTGCAACGTCGGCATCAGCTGCTGCACCACATCCTGCTGATTACTGTCCCAAGCCTGCTTGATTTGCAGGTAACGCTGACGCTGGGCATCCAAAGAATCTGCCAATGCTGCACCAGAAAATGCTGTGAAGCACAGGCCTAATGCCAAAAGCCGCCATTTGTCCATACTTACGTTTTCCTCACTGGGTTGTCTTGCCAAGAAACTCTGCACCACGTTGAGCGGCACTTGATACTTATCATAGACAGCAGAAACCTATATCCATTCATTAGATTATAAGAAGTTTACTGCCACAGCGTATTTCGCCCTGTTTCGCATTGAGATCTTGATAACTCCGGTGATTATCTCAACTTTTTTCATCACACAGTAGGCTTGGTGTTCTATAGTTTTCTTTAGATAGCACCTTGGTTTGCTATACATAAAGTGAAGTAAAAACAGAAACATTCACACAATAAATGAAACATTGATTATTAATTTATTTTTATTATCCCAGATCAAAAACCTAAATTCTCGATTACTTACTATCATGCGGCCAATGACTTACCCACAGGGTTATTGAAAATTATCAACATTGACACCTGCATAACAGCAAAAAAATGGATATCAATCCCGGCAAAAGGGCTGCCGACGCAAGTGGGAATACAGATTTAATTTACTTTTAGGAGAGGCTTAAATGCCAACACATACCCCCCATGAGCACCATGCTCCCATTACGCCCGAGAAAGCATGGTATCAGTATGATATCGAAGAAACTCTTCAGCATTTAAACAGCCGCCCCGAAGGCCTGAGTGAACAGGAAGCTGCCGCGCGTCTGGTAAAATTCGGCCCGAATGCGCTGCCTGAAAAGGCGGGGAAAAGCGCCTTTATGCGCTTTATCGCTCATTTCAAAGACGTGCTGATTTATATCCTGCTGGCCGCCGCCTTTCTTAAAGCCGTAATGGGCCACTGGATCGATACCGTGGTGATTCTTGGCGTTGCCGTTATTAACGCCCTGATCGGCTTCGTACAGGAAAACAGCGCGGAGAAATCGCTGAAAGGCATTCGGAATATGCTTTCCAGCCAAGCGATTGTAGTGCGTGACGGGATTAATCATACGGTGAATGCCGAAGATCTGGTACCCGGCGATATGGTGCTGCTGCGCCCTGGTGATAAAATCCCGGCCGACCTGCGGCTGCTGGAATCGCACAACCTACAGGTGGAAGAAGCGATCCTGACCGGTGAATCGACCGTCGTCTCCAAGCAAACCGATGCCATCAATGAAGAAGTGATGATTGGCGATCGCACCAACCTGCTGTTCTCCGGCACCACCATCAGCGCCGGGAATGCCAAAGGCGTGGTGATCGCCACCGGCGGCCACACCGAGCTCGGCCACATCAGCGAGATGATTTCCACCGTTGAAACCCAGCGCACGCCGCTGCTGCAACAGATGGATCGTCTGGGTAAAGGGATCTTTATTCTGATCCTGGTGATGATGGTGCTGCTGGGTCTGTTTGCCTTAACGCTGCGCGATATGCCGATCGGTGAATTGCTGCTGGCCTTGATTAGCCTGGCGGTGGCCTCGGTGCCTGAAGGCCTGCCCGCCATCATCTCGATCATTCTGTCGCTGGGCGTGCAGGCGATGGCGCGCAACCGTGCCATTATCCGCAAATTGCCGACGGTAGAAACCCTGGGTTCGATGACGGTGATCTGCTCGGACAAAACCGGCACCCTGACCATGAACGAAATGACGGCGAAAAACGTCATCATGGCCGACCATGCCTTCCGCGTAGAAGGCGAAAGCTACCAGCCCACCGGCGGCATTTTCTTCGCCGACAGCGACAAACAGGCGCGAGTGCAGGATATTCCCACGCTGGCACAGTTCATTACCGCCATCACCCTGTGTAACGACAGCCAGGTGAAGCAGGATGACAGCGGCCGCTGGATCATCACCGGCAGCCCGACCGAAGGTGCACTGAAAGTGTTGGCGATGAAAGCCGAACTGGCGATTGGTGAAACCCGTCAACTGGCGAAAATCCCGTTCGACTCCAGCTACAAATACATGGCGGTGCGCAGCCAGGTGGCTGGCAAAAATCAGGTGTTCCTCACCGGTGCCCCTGATGTGCTGTTCTCGCTGTGCGAGTTGGAGCTCACCGAATCCGGCATCAAACCGTTCCGCCGCGATTACTGGGAAAAAGAGATGTCGCGCTTTGCTGAGCAGGGCTTGCGCATGGTAGCTGCCGCCAGCAAAACCACGCCAGATGAAGAGGTGGAACTGGATCATGACGATATCCGCCAGCAGATGGTGTTTATCGGCATCGCTGGGGTAATGGATCCGCCTCGCCCTGAAGCGATTGCGGCGATCGCCGAATGCCAGCAGGCCGGTATCCGCGTGAAAATGATCACCGGCGACCACCAGACAACCGCCATGGCTATCGGTGCCATGCTCGGTATCGGTAATAGCCAGGACTCCATCACCGGCAACCAGTTGGAACATATGGATGACAAGGCGCTGGCAGAAGCCGCGCTGCATTACGATATCTTTGCCCGCACCAGCCCGGAACACAAACTGCGCCTGGTGAAAGCCTTGCAGAACAAGGGTGAAGTGGTCGGCATGACCGGCGATGGCGTCAACGACGCGCCAGCGCTGAAACAGGCCGATGTCGGTATCGCCATGGGGATCAAAGGCACCGAGGTCACCAAAGAAGCCGCAGACATGGTATTGACCGACGATAACTTCGCCACCATTGCCAGCGCGGTGAAAGAAGGCCGCCGCGTCTATGACAACCTGAAGAAAACCATCCTGTTCGTGCTCCCCACCAACCTGGCACAGGGTCTGTTGATCATCATCGCCATTCTGGCGGGGGCGATACTGCCATTAACCCCGATCCAGATCCTGTGGATGAACATGGCCACCTCCACCACCCTGTCGTTCGGCCTGGCATATGAACCGGCGGAAAAAGGGCTGATGCACCGCAAACCGCGCGTACCGGGTAGCCACGTACTGGATCTGCATGCCATCTGGCGTATTGCCTTTGTCGGTATTCTGATCGCCATCAGCGCCTTCATACTGGAAGCCTGGATGGCACCACGCGGCTACAGCAGCGAGTTCATTCGTACCGTGCTGCTGCAAACCCTGGTGACCGCGCAGTGGGTTTATATGTTCAACTGCCGCACCACCGATCGCTTCCCGCTGAACCGTCAGGTGTTTATGAACAAAGGCCTGTGGCTGGTGAGCGGCGTACTGCTGCTGTTGCAGATGGCCATCATCTACCTGCCATTTATGAACTCGCTGTTCGGCACCGCGCCACTGCCACTGTTCTACTGGGGCATCACGCTGCTGATTGCCATTGCCCTGTTCCTGATTGTGGAAGTTGAGAAGTGGGTTATCGTCCGCATCAGGGCGAACCGCAAAAAAGCGGTCTAATCCCTGCGTAAATGGGTACCCAACGCCCGGCAAACCTGCCGGGCGTTTTTCTTTATCAGCGGCAAATTCCCCTGCTGACGCACATTAACGGGTATACTTAGCGATCGTCGTGGGAGGTCTGGGATCCGTGGTTGAAACGGGCTACACTCGTGCCGCCAGACATCCTATAAAAACTGATAGAGAGGCTCGCAGCAACGTGGCTCAATACGTCTATACTATGCATCGCGTCGGCAAAGTGGTTCCGCCGAAGCGTCACATTCTGAAAAACATCTCCCTGAGTTTCTTCCCTGGGGCCAAAATTGGCGTACTGGGCCTGAACGGCTCCGGTAAATCCACCCTGCTGCGCATTATGGCCGGCATCGATACCGATATCGAAGGGGAAGCGCGCCCGCAACCGGGTATCAAGATTGGCTATCTGCCACAGGAACCGCAGCTCAACCTGGAACATACCGTTCGCGAGTCGGTAGAAGAAGCGTTGGCCGAAGTGGTGGGGGCACTGAAACGCCTTGATGAAGTGTACGCACTGTACGCTGAAGAGGGTGCCGATTTCGACAAACTGGCTGCCGAACAGGGCCGCCTGGAAGAGATCATTCAGGCTCACGATGGTCATAACCTCAACACCCAGCTTGAGCGCGCCGCCGATGCGCTGCGCCTGCCGGAGTGGGACGCCAAAATCGCCAACCTTTCCGGTGGTGAGCGCCGCCGCGTTGCGCTGTGCCGTCTGCTGCTGGAAAAACCGGACATGCTGTTGCTGGACGAACCCACCAACCACCTGGATGCAGAATCCGTGGCCTGGCTGGAGCGCTTCCTGCACGACTTCGAAGGCACCGTGGTGGCGATCACCCACGACCGTTACTTCCTGGATAACGTAGCAGGTTGGATCCTTGAGCTGGACCGTGGCGAAGGCATTCCGTGGGAAGGCAACTACTCTTCCTGGCTGGAGCAGAAAGACGCTCGCTTAGCGCAGGAAGCGTCTTCCGAAGCCGCACGCCGCAAGTCGATCGAGAAAGAGCTGGAGTGGGTGCGTCAAGGTGCCAAAGGCCGTCAGTCCAAGGGTAAAGCCCGCCTGGCACGCTTTGAAGAGCTGAACAGCACCGAATACCAGAAACGTAACGAAACCAACGAACTGTTTATCCCACCTGGCGCACGCCTGGGCGATAAAGTGGTGGAAGTCAGCAACCTGCGCAAATCCTACGGCGACCGTTTGCTGATCGACGATCTCTCCTTCTCGGTACCGAAGGGCGCGATTGTCGGCATTATCGGCCCGAACGGTGCCGGTAAATCCACGCTGTTCCGTATGATGTCCAATCAGGAACAGCCTGATTCCGGCAGCATTGTGCTTGGTGATACCGTCAAACTGGCCTCGGTCGATCAGTTCCGCGACAGCATGGATAACTCCAAAACCGTGTGGGAAGAAGTCTCAGGCGGCCAGGACATCATGCGCGTCGGCAACACCGAAATGCCAAGCCGTGCTTACGTCGGCCGCTTTAACTTCAAGGGCGTCGATCAGGGCAAACGCGTGGGTGAACTGTCCGGCGGTGAACGCGGCCGTCTGCACTTGGCCAAGCTGCTACAGGTTGGCGGCAACGTGCTGCTGCTCGATGAACCGACCAACGACCTGGATATCGAAACCCTGCGCGCGCTGGAAAACGCCCTGCTGGAATTCCCGGGCTGCGCCATGGTGATCTCGCACGACCGTTGGTTCCTTGACCGTATTGCCACCCACATTCTGGATTATCAGGATGAAGGCAAAATTGAATTCTTCGAAGGTAACTTTACCGAATACGAAGAGTACAAGAAGCGCACTCTGGGTGCCGAAGCGCTGGAACCCCGCCGCATCAAGTACAAAAGAGTCACCAAGTAATCCGATTCAGCCCGCATTCTGCGGGCTTTTTCTTATCCCTTAGAGTAAATACCTATACCCAAAATAATTCGAGTTGCAGGAAGGCGGCGACGCAGTGAATCCCCAGGAGCTTACTCAAGTAAGTGACTGGGGTGAGCGAGGAAAGCCAACGCACATGCAACTTGAAGTATGAAGGGTATATTCAAAGGAGCAGCGCCATGTCAATCAAAGCAATTGCCGTCGATCCGCAAAACCCTACCCGCTTTATCGAGATCGCCCCAGAGCAACCCACGCCGGGCCAGTACGATCTGCTGGTGGAAGTGAAAGCCGTTTCCGTCAATCCGGTGGATACCAAGGTCCATGCTGGCCTACAGAAGAACGGCTTGCAGCAGCCACGCATTCTCGGCTGGGATGCCAGCGGCGTAGTGCTGGCAGTCGGCAGCAACGTGGTAGGTTTCAAGCCGGGTGATGAAGTGTGGTACGCCGGGGATATCACCCGCCCAGGCAGCAACAGCACTCAGCAACTGATCGACTCACGCATCACCGCGCACAAGCCGCGCACGCTGAACTGGGCCGAGGCCGCCGCCATGCCGCTGACCGCCCTCACCGCCTGGGAGGCACTGTTTGAACATCTGAAAGTGCAGGATGCCGCCGCAGGTAAAACCCTGCTGATCATCGGTGGGGCCGGTGGCGTGGGTTCATTGGCAATCCCGCTGGCCGCACAGCGCAGCAAAGTGAAAGTGATTGCCACCGCTTCACGCCCAGAATCTGCCGCCTGGTGCCGCGAGCGCGGTGCCGAACTGGTGGTGGATTACCGCGATCTGAAGGCCAATCTGGCCAAAGAAGGCATTAAGCACGTCGATTATATCCTGTGCCTGAACGATACCGACGGCCACTGGCCCGCCATCAGCGATGTGATTGCCCCGCTTGGCCATATCTGCACCATCGTAGAGAACAGCCAGCCGCTGGATCAGAACGCGCTTAAGCTGAAAAGCGCCGCGCTGCATTGGGAATTCATGTTTACCCGCAGCATGTACACCACGCCGGATATCGCCCAGCAGGGGGAAATCCTCAAGCAAATGGCGCAACTGCTGGATGCTGGGAAATTGAAGAGCACGCTGAGCGAAACGCTGCATGGCCTGACGGTGGAAACGCTGGCCGCCGCACACGCCAAGCTGCTGGAAGGCCATATGCAGGGTAAGCTGGTGATTAGCTACTAAAGTTTCCGGGCGCAGCAGGCTGCGCCCCTCTTTCAGCGCGACAGAGGGGAAAACCCTACCAACCGGCTGGCATCCGCCGCCAGCAACTGCTTGACCAGCTTAACGCAGTGCAGGAAACGCTCTTCATAATCGCTGGATTCTACGTGCACATATTCGATGTTGTTGGCATGCAGCATCTCTTCCAGCAAGTGCTGAAACGCTTTGCGATCGACCGGATTGCCCAGGCTACGCAAACCATCGGCCACCCACGGCGTGTTGTTCTCCAGCAGGATCACCAGATCGAAACGGTACTCGTCGATCAGCGCCTGCACAAACGGGTGCTCACGCCCTTCGTATTTCTTGCAGAACGCCTGAGTGGTAACAAAATCGGTATCGATAAACGCCACTTTATTGGCGTATTTCACCGCAAAATCCACGTACTGCGCCTGCCCGAGCGCAATCTTGTCGTAGTCGGAATACTGTAGCGCCATCTCGTCGCCACCCAAGTGGGAGAACACGTAATCACGGCCATATTCCCAGGCGCTGGTGGTGTTGAAGATATTCGCCAGCTTGTTCACCAGCGTTGATTTGCCGCTGGACTCACCGCCCAAAATCGCCACGGTACGCACGAAGAATGGCTTCACCTCGGTCGGGATATAGTCCCAGTAGCGGAATGGATCCTGGCGGATCTGGCGGCCACTGATGTTCATAAAGGAGCGTTCCGGATCCACCAGAATAGTTTCGATATCCAGATGTTCGCGGTAGCGTGGCGCATCCTGCTCTTCGCTGGAATAGATAAAGCTCGGCACGATGCCCTTCTGCTCCATGAAGTTCTTCATACCGTTGCTCCAGACCCCCCAACCGTGCGGGTAAGGTTCAATGCCCTTTTCGTCGAAGGAGTGGATATGGATGTTTTTCTGGTATTTGAAGGTTTGCAGCAGCCAACGCAAGCGATCGCTGACCGTCGGTTGCTGTGACATCGAGCTGTTCTCGAACAGTTCACGATCGCGCGGTTCGTCATGGCACAGAATGACATGCAACTCGTCCACCTGGCTGCAGGCGCGCTGGATCAGATAGATATGCCCGGTGTGCAACGGGTAAAATTTACCAAACACCACGCCGACTTTTTTCTCGCGGCGCGGGAACTCCAATCCGAGAAAACGGTGTACGGCTTCCAGCTTCTGCGCACTGGGGCTTTTGATTTTATCGTTCAACAGTTGGCTGAGATAGCCCTTGGTCATGCTGCTGGCATCGGCCACCTGTTGTAAGGTACAACCTTTTTGCTTAATCGCCGCTTTCAGGTAATCGAACTGCCGCATAATCCCTCCAAGTTTATATACCTTTCATCTTTCAAGCCTTTGCTGCCTAGCTGCAACATGAAAGCTATTGGGTATAATATACTAAACAAGGCAATATTAC
The DNA here is from genome assembly GCF_057180605.1 of Serratia sp. HNCC26DJ206. NCBI lineage: Bacteria > Pseudomonadati > Pseudomonadota > Gammaproteobacteria > Enterobacterales > Yersiniaceae > Serratia > Serratia sp. HNCC26DJ206. The sequence continues at coordinate 81,725 of NZ_JBXUGP010000018.1, read as the reverse complement.
GGCTCACTTAAAGCTCATCCAGAATGGTCAAGGCATCCGCCAACTTCTTCACGCCAAACACCTGCATATTGGCTGGTGGCTTTTTCGGCACGTTGGCATGCGGCACGATAGCGCGCTTGAAGCCATGTTTCGCTGCTTCGGAGATACGCTCCTGGCCACTTGGCACCGGGCGGATTTCCCCCGCCAGCCCGACTTCGCCAAATACCACCAGATCGTCAGGCAGTGGACGATCGCGGAAGCTAGACACCAGCGCCAGCAACAACGCCAAATCGGCGCTGGTTTCGCTGACCTTCACCCCACCCACCACGTTGACGAATACGTCTTGATCCGACATCTGCAAACCGCCGTGGCGGTGCAGCACCGCCAGCAGGATCGCCAAACGGTTCTGCTCCAACCCCACTGCTACGCGGCGCGGGTTGGCCATCATTGAGTGATCCACCAGCGCCTGAATCTCAACCAGCAGCGGGCGCGTGCCTTCCCACACCACCATCACCGAACTGCCGGAGGTAACTTCATCACCACGGCTGAGGAAGATGGCAGAAGGGTTGCTGACTTCACGCAGGCCCTGTTCGGTCATGGCAAATACGCCCAGCTCATTCACCGCGCCGAAGCGGTTTTTATGGCTGCGCAAAGTGCGGAAGCGGGAATCGGCATCGCCGTCGAGCAGCACGGAACAGTCGATACAGTGTTCCAGCACTTTCGGCCCGGCCAGAGAACCGTCTTTAGTCACGTGGCCGACCATCACGATCGCCACGCCGCGCGTTTTGGCAAAGCGCGTCAGGTAAGCGGCGGTTTCACGCACCTGCGCCACGCTGCCCGGCGAAGACTGGATATCCGCCATATGCATCACCTGGATCGAGTCGATCACCATCAGCCTTGGCTGTTCCTGCTCGGCGATCAGGCAAATTTGTTCGATACTGGTTTCCGACAGCATATTCAGGCCGCCGGTCGGCAAGCCCAAACGGTGAGCGCGCATCGCCACCTGTTGCAGCGACTCTTCGCCGGTGACGTACAGGGTTTTCATCTGTTCAGAAAGCTTGCACAGCACTTGCAGCAGCAACGTACTTTTCCCCGCGCCGGGGTTGCCGCCGATCAGAATGGCACTGCCAGGCACCACGCCGCCGCCCAGCACGCGGTCAAACTCGAGGAAACCGGTAGAGAAACGCGGCAACTCCTCCAGGCTGATGTCCGACAGCTTCTGCACCCGGCTGACACCCGCATCGCCCGCATAACCGCTGAAGCGCTCGGTACGGGCAGAAGATGAAGACACCGCAGCCAGGCGCACTTCCGTAATGGTGTTCCAGGCATTGCAAGCGCTGCACTGCCCCTGCCAGCGCGGATAATCAGCACCGCATTCATTACAGACAAACGCCCGTTTTGCTGCTTTAGCCACGGTTACCTCACCTCATGCTTCAAGCTGCCGGTGAGCACACAGAGTACCCCCAGCAGATCGGCATGGCGAATCGACACCTGTGCCTTTTCATACACTTTAGGCTTGGCGTGATAGGCAATGCCCAACCCTGCCACCTGCATCATTTTCAGATCGTTGGCACCGTCGCCGATCGCCACGGTTTGCTGCGGCGGAATGCCCAGCTTTTCCGCTAGCTTCACCAGCACATCGGCTTTGTATTGTGCGTCCACCACCGGCCCTAGCACTTCGCCAGTCAATTTGCCGTCGCGGATTTCCAGTTCGTTGGCCGCGACCGCCACCAGTTTCAGCTTGTCGCGCAGGTATTCGGCGTAATAGGTAAAACCGCCGGAGGCGATAGCCACATGCCAGTCCAGCGCCTGCAATTTGCACACTAAGCTGGTCAGCCCCGGCATCAGCGGCAGTTCATCACGCACCTGTTTCAGGATATTGGCATCGGCCCCTTTCAGCGTACCCACGCGCTGCCGCAGGCTGGCGGTGAAATCAAGCTCACCGCGCATCGCGCGCTCGGTGACTTCGGCCACCTGCTCGCCCACTCCGGCCAGCTTGGCGATTTCGTCAATGCATTCAATCTGGATCGCCGTGGAATCCATATCCATCACCAGCAGGCCCGGCGTACGCAAATGTGGGATCTTGCCGAGCGGTGCTACATCCAGCCCGTTCTCGGCGGCCAGCAGCTTGGCGCGCGCAGACAGCGTTCCCGCCAGGCGCACCACCTGATAATCCTCGACATTCCAGGCGGTGACGATCACCATCGCCGCACCGAGCTTGCGCTGGAACTGGGTAATGCGCTCTTTATCCAGTTTTCTGCCATATAATAGCCAACCGGTATGGCCCGCTCGATAATCCAGCGGCATGACTTCGTCACCGCTCAGCGAAAGGGGAAGACCCGGCCATTGAGAGATCTCGGCAGGGAGATCGCAATAGGTCAGACTATTCGACATCATTGACTCCTGAAAAACTGCAGCTTGAAAGACGACGGGTAAAGCTATCCTATCGCCCTTGCTTCTGGCAACATAAAGCGTCCAAAAGACCAAGGAAGCCGCATGGCTAAAGCTAAACTGAAATTCCGCCTGCACCGCACCGCTATTATCCTGATTTGCCTGACTTTGCTCGTAATGTTGATGCAAGGTGCCTCCTATTTTAGCCTGAGCCACCAAATGGCGCGATCGGAACAGGTGGAACAACTGGCACAAACGTTGACCAAACAGGTGGCTTTTAGCCTGGCTCCGCTACTGGATGATGACGGTGATATCGACAACCAGCGCATTGACAGCATTCTGCAACAGCTCACCGACCACAGCCGGATCCTCGACGCCAGCGTCTATCAGTTGGACGGCACGCTGGTGGCCCATTCCGGTGAGCAGATCAGCGTGCGCGATCGCCTATCGCTCGACGGCAAGCGCGCGGGCAGCTATTTCAACCATCAGCTTGTCGAGTTGATTCAGGGCAAAGATGGCCCCATCGGTTTTATCCGCGTCACGCTCGATACCCACGTTCTGGGCACCGAATCCAAACAGGTGGATAACACCACCAACTTGCTGCGCCTGATGATCCTGCTGGCATTGGCCATCGGCATTATTTTAGCCCGTACGTTACTGCAAGGCCGCCGCAGCCGCTGGCAGCAGTCGCCGTACCTGTTGACGGCTAATACACCGCTGGCAGAAAGCGACGATGACAAAGCAGAAGAATCAGAAGAAGCAAAAAAGGACTGAGCTAAGGGCCTATCTGTATACCTGGTATAGAAACCGCTCGACCTGCAATCAACAGCGGTTTTCAACCCACATTATTTGAAAATAAGTAGAGAAACGTCCAATTATCGCGGCGGTTTAATTTTTCGATATATAGAAATATAAACAGGTTCCTGAATGTCTCAAAAAAATAGATAAAAAAACGTCCAACAAATCCTCGTTTGTTGGACGCTATTCAAAAGGCACTCATCAGAAAGCGGTGGGGAATTATTCGATACCGTATTTTTTATCGGTCACGAATTTTGGTTCTTTCCAGTTCGAGCCTTTTTTATAGCCACCTTTCCCATTAGATGATATATCCCCTTTTTCTCGCATACTTTTCACTAATGCAATCAGTTCGATGTTTGATATGCGTTTATTACCATGCATAGTGCAATATCCATCTAACTGAGGATGAGATATACCGTTTTCTTTTCGTCCCGACAAAAATAAAACCACATCCCGGATTTGTTCATTTTCAAACATAGCTTTAAAATCAATCATATATCACCTCTAAATTTATTCCTCACCAGCTTTTAATGCTTCTGGCGTATATAGCAGAGAGCGATCGCTACTTAATTTGTAGTCCTCCAACGTCGCTGTATGAGTGTTATTCCACGTAGCACCATCGTCATCAGGTGATACACCATCAGGAACACCCACTGTCCTATAACGCTCCAGTTCCCTCATTTCATGAGTATAAAAACGCTTGTCGGTATCGGTTGCCAGCAGTTCACCTTTCAGGATTTTTTCCAGACGTTCGATCATCACCTTGTTTTCGGGTGATTCACCAAACCGCCCAGCATGCAATTTAACCTTATCCACACCCGCACGGTCAATCTTAGCGCCTTTCCAGTCCAGATTCTGGATCGGACCACCTGCTTTGTCCGTATTGTAGTCACGCCCGCTATATTCCCCCTTGGCGTTGGTTTCCCCATAAATATCACTCAGCAACACATAAATTGGCTCGACACCACTTCCCGTGGCGTCTGGCTGCCAATAGATGAAATCCCGAATTTCTTTGAGATCATCAACCGGGACAGGTGTGGTGACGATACTGTCCACCTGCCTTATCGTTGTACCGGTATGTACGGGCATGACAGGTACCGGTGAACTGTTGCCGGTATGAGGTGGCGCTGCTGGCCCAACCGGAACCGGGTTAATCAGGATGGTAGTTATCGGCTCCCCTGCCAATGTCGGCAAGGTGATTTTATCCAGCCCGGTTTTCACATCACGTACCGCCCTCAACACCGGCACGTTCGCAGAGACACCGTTTACGCCCGTTTTAACCAGGCTGACGTACTGCCGGCCATTCTCCACCGTGATAAAACCACGGACGGGTAGATTGACCGAGGTCATTTCAGGCTGAATACTGACTTTACCGGCGGCCATAAGGCTGGCATGTACGCCAAACATCGTAGCCCTATCCCTGCCGAGCGTTTTATCAATGGACTTGTCAGGCCAAAATCCTACTACCAGAGCCCCGACGCTGCTGACCGTTGCCATATCAGCCAGTGCTACGGCTCCCCTCGACACGGCACCCGCTATGGAGCCCGACAGTTCACTACCTGCCGTCAGTACGCCTTCAGCGAAAGTTGATAACTGTAGCATCCCCGGAGCGCGATTCAGTACCAGCGCCCCTGGAGCAGTCAGGGAAGCCTGAGCTAACTTAACCATTTCAGGCGTATAGGCCGGCGTAGGATTCACACCTGCCCTGGCCATCAACGCCATCAGTGCCGCCAGTTTCGCTCGAGCTTCTTCTTCCGCTTTTGCCTTGGCTTCAATCTTTTGCGCCAATGTTGCCGTTACATTGGTGTGTTGCACATTCAGCGCACCGATTTCTCGCCACAGTCCGTCAATCTGTACACGTCCCTCAGAGACCTGCTTCTCAAAAGCAACGGCGCGAGCTGTGGCATCCGAGCGCTCACGCTTTTGCCAACTCTGCATAAGGCCCGCGAATGCCCGTGCAGAACGAGCCTGTGCGTCCAGACGCACAACCCTGGCATGCATGGCAGCTATTTGTTGCAGTTTCTCGGCAATGCGGGCTTCTACGGTCACCTTGCTTTGTTCATAGAAGGTGATTTCGTCCACTCCCGCCACAGCCATCCTGTTGAGGGTTTGTTCGGCCTGTTCCCTGACAACCTGGCGTTGCTGAAGTACTGCCTGAGCCTGGCTCTCTTCCCGCTGACGCAGTTCTACTTCGCTCAGAAGACGTGTCACCGCAATGTAAACCGGCTCCATGCCCAAGTTTTTGGGGAAGGTGACAATCGCATCATGAGTATTGCCTCCCAGCATCCCGTCGTAGAGTGATTTGGCAGATTGGTCGGCAACTTTTTCAAACGTCTTGCTGTCTGGCTCTGCATTGGGTTTAGGCTGGGCAGCGGAAGGTGAGATAACATCCAGCCGCAACGGTGCACTCAGCCCTGGCACAGAGACATCAAACTGTTGAGGTTGACCCGTTGGCTTAGCTTCCACCACCGGTGTCTTAGCCTGGATACCCTTATCACTCACAACTGCCAGCACCTGTCTACCACTATCAATCACATCGCTCACACGCGCCTTGACCGGCGCTTCACGTAGAGAAGACAAAGTATTTATATCGACGTTGACGATTTCTTTGGCTGGCATCACCTGAGTGGCATGCAGTTGCGGCATCTGGGTGACACTCATATCGTCAGGCGCAATGGGTGTGGGAAAGATCGCAGCAAGTGGACCGTATGCCCTGAGGAATTTGGTACCAATCATCATAGCCAAAGGTGATGAGGCCAGCTTACTCAGATTCGCTAAACCAATCTCAAATGAGAAAAAACCACCTCTGAGTAAAAGGGCAGCAGGGATCCCACTGGAGACTACCGTCGGAGCGGCCGAGCCAGAGTCATTACCTTGATTGTCACCTGCATTACCCTCCATTCCACCGCCTGGTGTTGGGCCATCGCCTCTTTCGGAACTCCAATTAGTACCGTCACCGTATCCACCGTAATCGAATCCACCCATAATTATCTCCTTGCTTTTCTGTTAGTTGGGCAGTGAAAATACTGGTTCATTACAAGAAACCCTCTGAATTATCAGCCCTGGTTGCTGATGATTAATTCTTCCAGCGTTGCCAATCGAGACTCCAATTGACGTCTCGCTTCGCCTTCTTCTTTTAACGCTTCAATCAGAAGAGCGACAACGCCATTGATATTGATCCCCCGGGCGTCTGTCAGCATGCTGCCGTCATTCAGTTTCAGTTCCGTTGTGGTCACGGACTGAGGCAATACGTTTTCTATTTCCTGAGCGATAACACCAGCTTCTGGTACCCCCTGCTTCAGGTAGGTATACCCGTTGATTTTTGCCAGTTTTTCTAGCGCACCATCGATCTTCACGATTTCCGTCTTCATACGGGCATCGGAACTGCTGTGCCAGCCCCCGTTAGCGTAAGCCTGCCCGTCATTGCGAAACTCATACCAACCAAGAGCACCGTTACCGCCGCTGACTTCCATGCCCAACAAATGCGTTTTCCCGATCTGTTCAACGTGGAAAAGGTAAGCAGAGCGCCCCTCCATACCCTGGATCTTCATCCCACAGGTATTGCGCTGAGTGCTGTTGGCGTTGTAGGTGCCCTGAGCGATAAACCATCCATCGGGATTACGTTTGACGTAGTGGCCCGCGTCCAGTCCAGCGCCCTTCCTCACCTTTATTTCATTCCAGTTTCCCTGCCAGTCGTGGTAGGCAAGCAACCCATAATCATCCTGTCCAGCAATAACCCGTGATCCCATCACCATCTGCGTGGTGATGTTGCCACAGTTGAAATCCGTGTGAATTGAGGGGCCGCCGTATGTCTGACCACTGATAAGAGCAGCAGGGCCGGTGGTTACCGCGTAAATACCATCGTTATGCGACACCAACGCACCACCTGAAATCTCAACGCCATTGCGCAGAGATACCCTGCCGTTAGAAAGGTTAAAGGAGAAAGGGCGCAGGGTGTTCCACTGCCCGTCCTGTGCCTGGCCGCTCGGGGTAGTCAGGGCATAAAAGGCTTGTCCATCATTACGCAGGATCACGCCGGTATTGCCGTTCGCCAGACGAAAGCCGTTTGGTGATTTAGACACAACTTCACCGTCACTGATGACGCGCTTACGCAGCGTGGACAACGATTTCAGCTCCGTAATATCGTCATTCATACCGTTCAGCACCTGAGCATTTTTCTTTTCTTCAGCCATGATTATTTTCCTTTTTTTACAGCCTATTTTCTGACGGTTAACAGCATTCGTAGTCCCAGAGTTCACACTTCTCCTGCTGTCAAACCAGTAAAACACACAGCAATAACTGTATGCATGAACAGTATTTTATTCATGTATGAGAGAAGTATCGATTGAGGTTTGTTGTGTGGTAGGTGATACAAAAATGGAAAGAAATTTGCAGGGCTATCAGAAATACCGCGGTAATAAAAACAACTTCGGGCCGCAAAATTTGCAAACAATGTGGGTTGTCAAAGATGGAGGATTGCAGGTTAGGTCGTTTTCTATTGCAGGTTGCTACAAGCATGTGAGAATGACTCACTGCTTTCGTCCTTACGGGCGTTCAAAAGCTAAAACCTTTGTCCAAGCACTACCCAGGGCCAAAATGGCAAGTGAAAGGATAGGCTCTAAGCCAAACGCTGAATGCGTTCATTCAGCGCCTGGAGCTGCATTTGCATTTGTGCGGCGATGGTGCGAAATGGCTTGCCGATCTGCGGGTGTTGCGCCGTGCGTTGCCAGAACTCCAACGCCATCAGCTCTGCTTGCCGCCAAACTGCGCCGCTGACTTCATTACTCAAGCCGATCTCCAACGCATCCTGCCGCATATTGCCGCTATTGGCGGGTGCAAACGCCATTGGCAACATGTCATACAGCGGTGCCAGCTCCACGGGCCGCTGCTGCGGGCGCAGAAACGACAGATTCCCCTGATGCATATCGCTGTTAGCGATCAACCGACCAAACGCCCAATACAGGGCGATTTTCTGGTAAGTATGAGGGTCGATGATCCCTTGCTGTAATAGCCGTTCAGCCGCCGTGACCCAGTTAGCGCCACCGCTGCCGCTGAATTCGGCATCCAGAGCTTCCAGCGAAACCATGGCGACGCGGCCATACTCGCCAACGCGATCAAAACGCTCAAGCTCCAAAAAGCACTGCCGGTTCTCACCAAACAGCACGTTGGCGGGTGCAGCAGGCAACCCGGCCTCCGCCACCACCTGCAACGCTAATGACTCGGCGATCAGTAAATCACTCCAGCGTTGGGCAATGATATTCTCCGGCGCGGCGCTGAATTTCACCAGTACATGACCACAACGTGCGCCTGCCAGTTCGGCATAAACGATAAACTTGGGTTGCTCACCACCGGCGGAAGATCCGATCAGTTCTCCCGCCAACGCCTGTGCAGAAAGAGCAGCGTAATGAGCGGCTTTGTCCGCCAACGGAACCGGGTTCTCAGGATCGCGCGTCAGCCAGCGTTGATAACTGCCCGCCCCCGGCAGCAGATCGCCACTCATATCCTCACCATAGTGGCAAAGCGCCTGCAAACGCTGATCTTCATTCCATCGCAGGACATCTTCCGGCAGCCGGAGTTGCCGGGCAGCGGCTTTGCCCCAGGCACGGCCAAGAAAACCTATCGGACGCAGATCGCTCAGATACCAAGGCAAGCCCTCATACAGTTGCCATTCACCGCTTTGCTCATTGCGCACTGCGCAACTGTCCGCTGGATACACGGGATAGAGCGTGGCAAACCCATGCGCCTTACCCAATTCATCGATACGGTACAGCGGGAAGTGCGACTCACCGCCAACCGCCCGCCTTAGCGCATAGCGCGTCGCCCGGCCTTTACCGATGGTCAGCACCGCCCCCGCCAAAGCGCGGATACGGCGCGATAGCGTTGGCTGGCTTATGCCCAGCGCGCCGGTAAGCTCCTGGGCCGTGGCCGGGCCGTGACGTAAGAGTTGTTCGACAGTGCTCATCGTTGAATAGAGTAGTGAATAGATAGGTGAATAAAGTAATAGCGCTAATTATCGGAAAGGTAAAGGATTAGCAGAATAGGTTTAGGGAAATATGAATAGATTGGTAAAGGGCGCAGCGTCCTGCGCCCACGAGGTATTTACGCTTTATCGCCCAACAGCACAGATTCCAGCGCGATAACGATCATTTCGTTAAAGGTGGTCTGGCGTTCTGCGGCGGTGGTGGCTTCGTGACGCAGAATATGGTCGGAAACGGTACAGATGGTCAGCGCTTTACAGCCGAACTCTTCGTACAGTTCTGCGGCCACGCCGTAGATGCCCGCCGCTTCCATTTCTACGCCCAGAATGCCGTACTTCTTCATCACCTGGAACATATCTGGATCTGGCGTATAGAACAGCTCGGCAGAGAAGATATTGCCCACGCGCGCCGGGATGCCCTGCGCCGCCGCAGCGTCTACTGCGTTACGTACCATGTCGAAATCGGCAATCGCGGCATAGTCGTGATCTTTAAAACGCATGCGGTTCACTTTGGAATCGGTACAGGCACCCATACCAATCACCACGTCACGCAGTTTTATATCATCACGCACCGCACCGCAGGAGCCGACACGAATGATTTTCTTCACGCCGAATTCGGCGATCAGCTCACGCGCATAGATGGAACAGGACGGAATGCCCATGCCGTGGCCCATCACCGAGATTTTGCGGCCTTTGTAGGTGCCGGTGAAGCCCAGCATGCCGCGCACGTTGTTCACTTCCACCGCCCCTTCCAGGAAGGTTTCAGCGATGTATTTTGCCCGCAGCGGATCGCCCGGCATCAGCACCACGTCAGCGAAATCACCCATCTCAGCATTAATATGTGGCGTAGCCATAATCTCTTCCCTCAATTCTTATTAAAAAGTCTTAAAATAGTGTTTTACCGTAATCCATCGGCGACAGGCCAAAATAGCTGGCGACGGTCTGGCCGATGTCGGCGAAGGTTTCACGGTGCCCCAGCGAGCCCGGTTGCACTTTCGGGCCATACACCAGCACCGGGATGTGTTCACGGGTGTGATCGGTGCCCGCCCAGGTCGGGTCGCAACCATGATCGGCGGTAAAGATGATGATGTCGTCACCCGTAACGCGCGCCAGCAGTTCCGGCAAGCGGCGGTCGAACTGTTCCAACGCGGCAGCATAACCGGCCACGTCGCGGCGGTGGCCGTAGGAGGAGTCGAAATCAACGAAGTTGGTGAACACGATGGTGTTATCACCGGCTTTTTCCATTTCGCTCAGCGTGGCATCGAACAGCGCATCGATGCCGTTGGCCTTCACTTTCTGGGTAATGCCGACGTTGGCATAGATATCCGCAATCTTGCCGATAGAAACCACTTCACCGCCTTTTTCATCCACCAGCTTCTTCAGCACGGTTGGGGCCGGGGGTTCCACCGCCAGATCGTGGCGATTGCCGGTGCGCTGGAAGTTACCCGGTTTGTCACCGAGGAACGGGCGCGCAATCACGCGGCCGATGTTGTAGCCGCCTTCGGTCAACTCTTCGCGGGCGATTTCACACAGTTCGTATAAGCGATCCAGACCAAAGGTTTCTTCGTGGCAGGCGATCTGGAATACCGAATCCGCCGAGGTGTAGAAAATCGGCTTGCCGGTTTTCATGTGCTCTTCGCCCAGTTGATCGAGGATCACCGTGCCAGAAGAGTGGCAGTTGCCGAGATAGCCCGGCAGGTTGGCGCGCGCCACCAGCTTGTCCAGCAGTTCCTGTGGGAAGCTGTTGTGCTCGTCCTTGAAATAGCCCCACTCGAACAGCACCGGAACACCGGCGATCTCCCAGTGGCCGGACGGCGTATCTTTACCGGAAGAAAGCTCGCTGGCATAGCCGTAAGCACCGATGATCTCAGCGTTTGGGTCCAATCCTACCGGGAAGTTGCCGGTAGATTCTTGCGCCGCTTTGCCCAAGCCCAGGCGGCTCAGGTTCGGCAGCGTCAGCGGGCCGCTGCGGCCTACGTTGGCTTCACCACGCGCACAGGCTGCCGCGATATGGCCAAGGGTATCGGAGCCTTCATCACCAAAGCGTTTGGCGTCGGCGCTGGCGCCAATACCGAACGAGTCCAGTACCATAATATAGGTGCGTTTCATTCTGTTCTCCTGCTGTGGGCGGCAGCGAAAAAACCGCTACCGCTCCTGATTCTTTAAAAACCGCGGTTATTGCGTGATGCGCTGATATACCACCGGCGTGGTTGCCGGGGCTTTATCGCCCATCACTATTGCACTGCGCACCGCATCTGCTGCCTGTTGCCAACTCTCTTCATCGTTGGCGTGGATCAGCGCCAGCGGGCGCTGCGTACCCACGGCATCGCCTAAGCGCGCCATCTCCGCCAGGCCGACGCTGTAGTCGATATTGTCGGTAGCGCGGCGGCGGCCACCGCCCAACGCCACTACCGCCATGCCCAGCGCGCGGGTATCCATCGCGGTGATAATGCCCGGCTTTTCGGCATAGACCGGTTTACTCAAGGTTGCCGTCGGCAAGTAGCTATCGTAGCGCTCCACAAAGTCCACCGGCCCCTGTTGTGCCGCCACCATGCGGCCAAACACTTCCGCCGCTTTGCCGTTGTCCAATACCGCTTGCAGCTTGGCGCGGGCATCTGCGTCGTCGGTCGCCAAGCCGCCGGAAAGCAGCATTTCCACGCACAGCGCCATAGTCACTTCCAGCAGGCGCGGGTTGCGGTATTCACCGGTCAGGAAGCGCACCGCTTCACGCACTTCCAGCGCGTTACCGGCGCTGGAGGCCAGCACCTGATTCATGTCGGTCAGCAACGCGGTGGTTTTACACCCCGCACCGTTGGCTACGCCGACGATCGCCTGCGCCAGATCTTGCGAAAGCTGATGAGTCGGCATAAAAGCCCCCGACCCCACTTTGACATCCATCACCAACGCATCCAGCCCTTCCGCCAGTTTCTTCGCCAGAATCGAGGCGGTGATCAGCGGGATGGAATCGACGGTAGCGGTAATGTCGCGCGTGGCGTAAAAACGCTTATCCGCCGGAGCCAGCGAGCTGGTTTGGCCGATAATCGCCACGCCGACGTCTTTGATAATTTTACGGAACGCGTTGTCATCAGGGAAAATATTGAAGCCCGGAATGGCCTCCAGTTTATCCAGCGTGCCGCCGGTGTGGCCTAAACCACGGCCGGAAATCATCGGCACGTAGCCACCACAGGCCGCCACCATCGGGCCGAGCATCAGCGAAGTGACATCGCCCACGCCGCCGGTAGAGTGCTTATCGACAATCGGGCCGTTCAGCGCCAGGCTTTTCCAGTCAAGCACCGTGCCGGAATCGCGCATCGCCATGGTCAGCGCCACGCGCTCCGCCATGTTCATATCGTGGAAATAGATGGTCATCGCCAGCGCGGCGATCTGCCCTTCGGAAACCACATTGTCACGCACCCCATTAATGAAGAAGCGGATTTCCGCTTCGCTCAACGGCTGGCCGTCACGTTTTTTACGGATTATTTCTTGCGCCAGGAACAAGGCATCCCCCTGCTTGAGCTATTTAATTTCACTGCGCCAACGCGGCGCGCTAGAGCATCAGTAACCGTTGCTGGCGGTTTGGGTGCTATGCCCCAACGTCGTCAGCAGGCTGGCCAACAGGCTCGAGGCACCGAAGCGGAAATGGCGCGCGTCGGCCCAGCCTTCCCCTAGAATACGCTCGGCAAGTTGCAGATAGTGTTGCGCATCTTCCGCCGTGCGCACGCCACCGGCAGGCTTAAAGCCCACGGTTTTGCTGACGCCCAGATCGCGGATCACCGTCATCATCAGTTCAGCGCTTTCCAGCGTGGCGTTAACCGGCACTTTACCGGTGGAGGTTTTGATAAAGTCCGCCCCGGCGTTAATGGCAATTTCAGAGGCTTGGCGGATCAGAGCTGCCTGCTTGAGTTCACCGGTTTCAATGATCACTTTCAGCAAAACGTTAGCGGCGGCGCAGGCCTGTTTGCACTGTTGCACCAGATCAAAACCGACTTTGTCATTACCCGCGATCAGGGCGCGATAAGGGAACACTACATCCACTTCGTCAGCCCCGTAGGCGATCGCCGCGCGGGTTTCCGCCAGCGCGATATCGATGTCATCATTGCCATGCGGGAAGTTGGTGACGGTCGCAATGCGGATATCCGGCGTCCCCTGCTCACGCAGCGTTTTGCGCGCAATCGGGATAAAACGCGGATAGATACAGATGGCGGCAGTATGGCCCGCCGGGCTGTTGGCCTGACGACACAGTGCGATCACCTTCTCGTCGGTGTCATCGTCATTCAGCGTGGTTAAATCCATCAGGTTCAGCGCGCGTTGCGCTGCTGCGGTTAGTTCGGTCATAAAACTCTCCAACTTTACTCGTCATACTTCAAGTTGCCTGGGTGTTGGCTGCGCCCGTTCGCACCAGTCACATAGTGGCCTATGCTCCTGGTGACTATGAGCCTCATCAATGAGGCTCACCCTACCGGGCCAGCGCAAGCGCTGTTCAAAAACGCATTGCGTTTTTGTCATGCAACTCGAATTATTTAGAGTATAAACACTCGGATGTTGGCGAGCGGACTTGGTTCCTTGAAGATAGCCCGTGAGCAACGTCCTCACGGCGGCAACTGAGATCCTTCTCACCGCATATAGCCCTTCGATATTGGAACACGATCGCCTTGGCTGGTACGTGCTCCGATTCACACAATATGAAATTTCACTGCAACAAACCGGGATTATATGTGATTTAAATCACAAAATAACGCAACTTTGTTCACAAACTCGTTAAACGGACGGGTAATCAATGGCGGGCGCGCTACAGAATGCCCGTATCAGGAAATCATGCGGTATCCCCCAGCAAAACATGCTGGGGGATGTTTCTAGTTTAGCTTACAGCGCCAAAAAGAATCCGGCGATGGTAGCACTCATCAGGTTAGAGAGCGTACCGGCAGCCACTGCCTTCAGGCCAAAGCGTGCAATATCGTGCCGACGGTTCGGTGCCATGCTGCCCAAGCCACCGAGTAGAATCGCTACGGAAGAGAGGTTGGCAAAGCCGCACAGCGCAAAGGAGATAATTGCCTTAGTGTGCTGTGACAGGACCTGCAACCCATCGGCGGCAACCACGTCGTCCGGGCGCAGATAGGCACCAAAGTTCATATAGGCTACGAACTCGTTGACGATCACCTTCTGGCCGATAAACGAACCAGCCACCATCGCTTCACTCCACGGCACGCCGATCAGGAAGGCGATCGGGGAGAAAACCCAACCCAAGATCAGTTCCAGCGACAGCTGCGGGAAGTTGAACCAGCCACCAATGCCACCCAACATACCGTTCAGCAAGGCGATCAGGGCGATAAACGCCAGCAGCATCGCGCCCACGTTCATTGCCAGTTGCATTCCCGAAGCCGCGCCTGAAGCCGCTGCGTCAATCACGTTGGCCGGGCGATCTTCAGCGGCGATCAGCTTCATCGCGTCGTCTTGGTCGTGGGTTTTCTCGGTTTCCGGCACCATCAGCTTGGCGAACAGCAATCCGCCCGGCGCAGCCATAAAGGATGCGGCGATCAGATACTCCAGCGGCACGCCCATTTGGGCATAACCTGCCAGCACCGAACCGGCCACCGACGCCAAACCACCACACATCACCGCAAACAGCTCAGACTGCGTCATGGTAGCGATATACGGCCGCACCACCAAAGGCGCTTCGGTCTGCCCCACGAAAATATTGGCGGTCGCCGACAGTGATTCGGTGCGCGAGGTGCCCAGCAGTTTCTGCAGGCCGCCACCGAGCACTTTAATCACCAGTTGCATAATGCCCAGATAATAGAGCACTGCGATCAGCGAGGAGAAAAACACGATCACCGGCAGTACGCGCAGCGCGAACACAAAACCGCCGCCGCCAAACACCTCGAACATTTTGTCGGAAACCAGGCCGCCAAAGATGAAAGAGATGCCTTGGTTGCCGTAAGCGATGACGTTAGCCACCCCTTCAGACATGCCGCCAAGAATACGGCGGCCCAGTGGCACGTACAGTACCAGCGCGCCAATGGCGATCTGAATGATAAATGCCCCGAGCACGGTACGCAGTTTAATAGCGCGTCGGTTGCTGGAAAGCAGCACAGCAATGGCGATCAGTACCACCATACCGACCAAGCTCATGATGAGTTGCATGTGAGAATATCCCTGTTGCGAAAAAGTAATGCATCCCTGTCGCAGGGTTGCTTAGGAGTAGATAACGGGGCGCAATTATACTGAGCGTGGAGAAATTCGCCTCATTATATGTCACAGATGAATACAACAAGTTGCAAATGAAAATCCCGCAACGTGATTTAAATCACGTTTTAGGCGATGTACGGCGTCAAGCCGAATAAAGACAGGGTGTTTTGTTGCAGATGATGGGCGATTTCATCGGGCGGTTCGGGCCGCAACTGGCACAGCACCTGAAACACCTCGGCGGCCCGTTCAGGGCGGTTCGCTTGCCCCTGATAGCCCGCTAGCGGCATATCCGGCGCATCGGTTTCCAGCAGCAATGACTCCAGCGGTAACTGTGCCATCACGCTGCGTGTCTTCTGCGCGCGTTCGTAACTGATAGTGCCCCCAACGCCGATGTAATACCCCAGCCGGATAAACGCCTGCGCCTGTGCCAGGCTGCCAGCAAAGCCGTGTACCACGCCACGGCGCGGCACATCGGCCCGGCGCAATATTGCCGCCAGTGGATCGTGGCTACGGCGGGAATGCAGGATCACCGGCAGATCGTGGCGTTTTGCCAACGCCAGCTGTTGCTTGAGCAACACCTGCTGGTGATCGAACCGGGGGTTTTCCATATACAGATCCAGCCCAATCTCCCCCACCGCCACCAGCTTTGCCGGTTGGCGGGCGAGAAAACCCGCCAATTGCTCAAGCTGTTCATCATGATGTTGCGCGATATACAACGGATGCAGCCCCAGCGCGGCAAACACCGGCGCATGATCGTGCGCCAGTTTCAGCACCAGGGCAAAACGATCCGCCGTTACCGCAGGCACGATGATCCGCTGCACACCGGCTTGTGCGGCTAGTGCCAAGCTTTCATCTTCGTGGCCGCTAAACGGCGGGAAATCAAAATGGCAGTGGGTATCGGTAAAAACGTAATTCACAGCGCGTCTCCATCAGCAGCAGAGGGATCTCCCGGCAGAATGATTTTCGCCGTCGCCAACTGGGCTTCCTGATTGTGCGAATGTGTCATCTCTGTAGCGATCGGCGAAGGCATACGCACGCTTTCCGGCTGCAACAAACGGCGTGAAACGGGTTGTTGTACCTTGATGCCATCGCGCTTTTCCTGCTCCAGCAGCCAATGGCCAACCGTTGCCAGGAAGTAACGCCCGCAGCGGCGGCCAAGATGATAATCCTGATTCAGCGCAGGCAGACGGCTGCCGAGCGCGTTACTCGCCAGCGGCTTAGGGGGGAAGATCTCGAAGATGCGCAACTTACCCGGCGGTTGCTCAATAAACTGCTGGATGCGGTGATAACTCTGCTCATGCTGCTGCATGATGCGCACCATCTGCTGCAAACTGCTGTCACTTAGCCAGTGCTCCATGCGTTTCAGCCATTGCGGCGTGTAATACATCTGCGAAGGCACGGTGCGGATCACCACAATGGTATCGGCACCACGGCGATAGGCCTCCTCTACCGGGATCGCATCGCTGATGCCACCGTCCAGATAACTGATACCGTCCAGCTCAACGCCCTGGCGGTAAAAACCGGGGATGGCGCTCGATGCCTTGATCGCAGGCAACCAGTTAGCTGGTTCAACGCGCAGATAAGCGGGTTCAAAATTATCGCTGCGACAGGCGCACATCAGGAATTCACGGCCATTGCCGAGATGCTGCTCGGCTACATCGATCGCCAGCGGCAGTTGCTGTGAAGTAATATCTATCAACCAGTCAAGATCGATAAGATGCCCACCGCGCACAAAACGCAGAGGGTTGAAGAAATTAGCCGACGTGGTGTAGCGGGTAATCACTCGCCGCGCATACCCCATCTGGCCGCAGATAAAGGCCGAAAGATTCTGCGCTCCGGCAGACGTGCCGATCATCAGTTCAAAAGGGTTAAAGCGGGCGCGCTGCAACTCGTCCAGTACACCGGCAGTAAAGATGCCGCGCTGCCCGCCGCCCTCACACACCAGCGCCATTTTACCGGGCTGGAATGGTTTATACGCCAGCGGTTCTATATTACCGAGCGTGATAGGTATTCTATATCCCAACCCTGTCTCCTCAATGTGGCTGTTTTTCTGAGGATAACTCTTCTTGCTCTCTTCCGTAATCTTCTTGCAAGACGCCAGAGAGGCAGTCATTGCTCCCGGTTAACCAAGCGCAGTCACTGCCGGAAAACTCTGCCCATGCCTGCCAGACCTGGCCTTTCCACTGTTTCCAGCGGCCGAGAATGATATCGCTATTCATGACTGAACTCTCCAGACGACGAGAAAAGGAATTAAGCTTTGTTACACTTTGAACGAAAAGTTAAGGGCGCCGACGGCCGGTAAACAGGCTGATCAGGAACAGAATGATCCCCACCACAAACACCATTTTAGCCGCCCAAGCGGCGGTGCCAGCCAGCGAACCGAAGCCCAGTGCGGCCGCGATCAACGCAATGACTAAAAATATAATGCCCCAACGAAACATAAGCTTCTCCTTAACGCTGGGGCGCAATAGGTTGCGCCCCTTGTTGACCCAGTGATTAGAACTGGATTTAGGATTTCACTGCCAGATCGTTCTTGACGCTTTTCACGCCATCAATGGCTTTGGCAATGCTCTCTGCCCGCTCGGATTGCGCCTGCGTTTTTACCGTACCGGAAAGCTGCACCACACCGTCGGTGGTTTCCACTTTCACATTACGGGAAGGTACGATGTCGTCAGCCAGCAGTTTGGCCTTCAGTTCACTGGTGGTTGCAGCATCACCGGCATAAGCCTTCACCGATTGGGTGGCTTCGTCTTTGACGTGCAGCTTGTCGCTGACGGATTTCACCCCTTCCACCTTACCGGCAGCCGCAACGGCCCGTTCGGCCTGCATCTGGCTGCTGACAAAACCACTGAGCGTTACCACGCCCTTCTCAGTGACCACCGAGATATCGGTACTTTTGATCGCTTTATCGTCAACCAATGCGCTTTTCACTTTCGCGGTTGTCGCACTGTCATCCATATAGCTATCGACTTTTTTCATGGAGCTATCGATTTTGGCACCCGTGCTATCAGCCACGCTGGCGGCTTTGTTGAGCAGCGACTCTTGCGCCATTGCACTGCCACTCACCAGAACAGAACCCAAAACGATAGCCATCAAAGAATGTGCAAACTTGGTATTTTTCATCGATCTCTTCCTTCTTGTTGTGAATCCCCATTAACTGCGGACTCCTGCACCGTGTTATCACGGCGAACTCAAATGAATACTTCACGATTACTATACAATCAAACGTTCACGATAAGACAACAGCAATATCTATGCCAGACTTATAAAACCATTAAAAATCAACAGGAAAGAAACAGAAACACAACACTTAGACGAGAAATTGTTGCCTATTAGCGACAGTAGCGTCTTCATACGGGGACACTGTTGCTATCTCATTGATATTAATGGGATAGAACTGTCTCCGATCGACAACAGAGCAAAATAACCCTCTAGATAGTAATTGAATAGCAGTTATTTTTGCTTATTAAATGCCAAAGACCCTAATAAACATAGTCCATCAGGTGAAATTTGCAGAAGGATAGCCGTAGAACATTAGCCACGAGGAAAATAGAATTTATAAATAAAATTTAATAATTAGCAAGATGAGTGCTGAGGGTTGCAACTGCTGGGGAGTCATGGGCACCGCAAGAATGCGGTGCCGCATCGGCAGATTAGTGTTCGCGAGTTTTGCGGAATACCACGTCTGGGTAACGTTCTTGCGTCAGGTTGAGGTTCACCATGGTCGGTGCGATGTAGGAGAGATTATCACCGCCATCCAACGCCAGGTTGAGTTCGTTCTTGCGCTTGAACTCTTCGAATTTCTTCACGTCGCTGCACTCCACCCAACGGGCAGTGGAAACGTTCACCGACTCATACAGCGCTTCCACGTTGTATTCGGATTTCAAGCGTGCAACCACCACGTCAAACTGCAACACGCCGACGGCCCCCACGATCAGATCGTTGTTGGAGATTGGGCGGAACACCTGCACAGCCCCTTCTTCCGACAGTTGCACCAACCCTTTCAGCAGCTGTTTCTGCTTCAGCGGATCGCGCAGGCGAATGCGACGGAACAGTTCAGGAGCAAAGTTCGGAATGCCGGTGAACTTCATATCTTCACCCTGGGTAAAGCTGTCGCCAATCTGAATGGTGCCGTGGTTATGCAAACCGATAATATCGCCTGGGTAGGCTTCTTCCACATGAGAACGATCGCCCGCCATAAAGGTCAGCGCATCGGAGATCACCACGTCTTTGCCGGTACGAACCTGGCGCAGCTTCATGCCTTTCTCATATTTGCCGGACACTACGCGCATAAAGGCCACGCGGTCACGGTGTTTCGGATCCATATTCGCCTGGATCTTGAACACGAAACCGGTGAATTTATCTTCTGCAGCGACCACTTCACGGGTATTGGTTTTACGCGGCATCGGCGCAGGTGCCCAGGCCACCAAGCCATCCAGCATATGGTCCACGCCAAAGTTACCCAAGGCGGTACCAAAGAACACCGGGGTCAATTCACCCGCCAGGAAGGCTTCCTGCTCAAACTCGTGGGAAGCCCCTTGCACCAGTTCTAACTCTTCGCGCAGTTGCGCTGCCAAGTCTTCACCCACGGCAGCATCGAGATCCGGGTTGTTCAACCCTTTGACGATGCGCACTTCCTGAATGGTGTGGCCTTTACCGGTCTGATACAGGTAGGTTTCATCTTTGTAGAGGTGATAAACCCCTTTGAACAGCTTGCCGCAGCCAATCGGCCAGGTGATCGGCGAGCAGGCGATTTTCAGTTCGCGCTCAACTTCATCCATCACTTCCATCGGATCGCGGATGTCACGATCCAGTTTGTTCATAAAGGTCAGGATCGGCGTATCACGCAGGCGGGTCACTTCCATCAGCTTGCGGGTACGATCTTCAACGCCTTTTGCGGCGTCGATCACCATCAGGCAGCAGTCCACCGCGGTCAGGGTACGATAGGTATCTTCAGAGAAGTCTTCGTGTCCTGGGGTATCCAGCAGGTTGACCAGACATTCGCGGTACGGGAACTGCATCACCGAGGTGGTGATCGAGATACCACGCTGTTTCTCCATCTCCATCCAGTCGGATTTGGCGTGTTGGTTGGAACCACGGCCTTTTACCGTACCGGCGGTCTGGATAGCCTGTCCGAACAGCAGCACCTTCTCGGTAATGGTAGTTTTACCGGCATCGGGGTGCGAGATAATGGCGAAAGTTCTTCTTTTCGAGACTTCGCGGGCGAATTCACTAGGAGACATGTTTTTCAGATTCTACAGTTGGTCCGCCCTGCAATCATCGCAAACGCGTCAATAGCGGTGCCAGGCAAAGCGGTAATGAAAAGGTAACAGAGGGCCATTTTCGCTGATTTGCCAACCGGTGACAATCAATGGTTTTTTGGGTAAGCAGATAATTTGGCCATCACTTCAGACGAAAATCAGTAGAGAGTGCAGCCCAATGTTGCCGAAGCACGGTTTTGTGCGCGTCTATCATCGGTAATTTTTCCAGCATGTCTGGCCACAGCGTACGTGCTTTATCCATTGCGTCCAACAAATGGGCACGAATGGCAGGCCAGGGAATGCCCACACGCTCAGCCCAACGTTCGAAGGTGTGCAAATTTATCACCGACCAACGCTTTTCTTGCGCCATATTGAGCACGACTTCCGCTTCCCCTGCGATATAGGCTCGCGTCATAACAATGTCATAGGCTGGAGATAAACGGACATCTCCGGCATTGCCCGAAATTGTGGGTCAAAAGTCAGGATGTTTTTACCACCACTGTAGTGTGCCAAAACACCCACGCGCGTTCCGTATAGCGTCAGTGACAATGCATTAACCGCTTCGATTTGCCGTAACTTCGCCATTAGCGATCCTCAAGCTCTTGCAATAGTGCCTCGAGTTCCCTGTAGCTTTGAACATCCAGCCCCTTTCCGGCCTGTTGTTGCCCTAACGCTACCGCCTCTTTCACCCGATCCTTGGGCACAATCACACATTCAAGTCCCATTGTCTCCAACACTTTCAACAGCGTACTGAGCCGCATATCACTACCGGATTCAAGACGTTGATATTGCTGCTGGGTCATGCCAATCGCCATCAGGAAATCTTTTTGATTCCAGTTTAATTCGCGGCGGCGCTGTTTAAGAATTGAGGATAACTCGTCTATTTTTCGCATTGTTCTTCCCCCTACCACCAAAAACACCTTATTAATTGTAAATCAAGCATTCGCACTAAAATTAGTACGATTTTAAGACAAAAACAACTTATTTGCTGTTAATGGATTTAAAAACAACGAATGAGGTGTATTCAATCTTAAATACACCTCATTCGTTGTAAAAATAGGGCTTCTTGCTGGTGAACGCTAACCCAGCGGCAGCGCCATCACGATCGCATCTTCGCGGCCATTGGCAGCAGGGTAATAGTTGCGGCGCACCGTCACTTCGTTGAACCCGAGATCTTCATATAACGCGATCGCCCCATGGTTGGAAGCACGCACTTCCAGCCACAACGTAACCACGCCACGCGCTTCAAGCTCTGCGATCAGCGCAGTTAACAGCGTGCGGCCAAAACCCCGGCGCTGCCAATCTGGGTGAATGGCAATGTTAAACAGCGTAGCTTCATCCAGCACGATCTGGGTAATGGCAAAACCCGCCATCTGCCCTGCGGCTTCCAGCTTCAGGTTAAGATAGCGCTCGCCCTGATTACTGGCGAATGTTGCCTCCGTCCAGGGAAAAGCATGGCTGGCGTGTTCAATCTTGAAGGCGGTGGCCAGATCGGCCGTCGTCAGGGGTGAAATGCTGTTCATAGTGACAAATCTGCTGCCAGAGTGCGCGTTTGGCACCCGCATCTTGAGAAAGCTCGGCCAGCGCCGGGCTGTGTAGTTGTGCACCGGCCACCGCAAGCGGCTCCGCAATGCCCAACCGCCAACTGTTACATTCAGTGTCTTGAGGCAGCATCGCCACCTGATCCGGCGTCAAACTATAGGTTTGCGCCGGTTGCAGCCCCAGGCTGCGTAGCACATCACAAAACAAGGGATCCTGAGGATCGGGCAATGTCTGTGCCACCACCAGCAAGCGTACTTCCGCTGGCAGGCTGACTGCGATCTCGCCCTGCAACGCGCCAGGGCGGCGCAATGTCCACTGCGTAATCCCCAGTTGTTGTAACAGCCAATCGCGTTTTGATGCCATACCGATTCCCGTGTGTTGCGCACTATGCCTGCCATGTGCCGCGCTATACTCTAAATAATTCGAGTTGCAGGAAGGCGGCAAGTGAGCGAATCCCCAGGAACATAGACCACTATGTGACTGGGGTGAGCAAACGTAGCCAACGCACATGCAACTTGAAGTATGACGAGTATATGCTAACAAACCCACGCACCCTGCGCCAACAAACCCGTCGAACATCTCGCCACAAAGCTCTATAATCTCCCGCTTAATCTTGAGGAGCCAAAAACTGATGTCTGCATTAACCCCAGCCAGTGAAGTCATGCTGCGCCACAGTGATGAGTTTGTTGCACGCCGCGTCCTGTTCGCAGGCGATCTGCAGGACACCCTGCCGGCCCAATTCGAGGCCGCTGATGTGCGTGTCCACACCCAGCAATACCATCACTGGCAGTCACTGAACCGGATGATGGGCGAAAATGCACAATTCGGCCTGACGGTAGATCCCACTTTCGTTGCCAACTGCGATACGCTGGTCTATTACTGGCCAAAGAGCAAACAGGAAGCGCAGTTCCAACTGTGCAATCTGCTGTCTTTGCTGCCGGTAGGCGCAGAAATCTTTGTGGTCGGTGAAAACCGCAGCGGTGTGCGCAGCGCGGAACAAACTCTGGAAGGCTACGCCCAGCTTGCCAAAATCGACAGCGCGCGCCGCTGTGGTTTGTACCATGGCCGTATCGATGCACAGACTGAATTTGATCTGGCCGATTGGTGGGAAAGCTATCAGCTGCACGATCTGGAAGTGAAAACCCTGCCGGGCGTATTCAGCCGTGATGGGCTGGATGTGGGCAGTTCGCTGCTGCTGTCGACGCTGGAAAAACACATGAAAGGCAAGGTGCTGGACGTAGGGTGCGGTGCCGGTGTGATGGCGTCGGTGCTCTCCAAGCTGTCACCGAAAATGAAGCTGACGTTGAGCGACGTGAATGCTGCTGCGGTGGAATCGAGCCGCGCAACGCTGGCCGCTAACGGTATTGAAGGTGAAGTGATCGTCAGTAACGTCTATTCCGACATTACCGGCCGCTTTGACATGATCATCTCCAACCCACCGTTCCACGACGGCCTGGCCACCAGCCTGACTGCCGCAGAAACCCTGATCCGTGGCGCATTGAAACATCTGCCAATCGGTGGGCAACTGCGTATCGTTGCCAACGCCTTCTTGCCATACCCGGATATTCTGGATGCCACTTTCGGCAGCCACGAAGTGCTGGCGCAGAACGGCCGTTTCAAGGTGTATAAAGCCACCGTTGGCCGCCAACCGCGCGATCCGAAAAAGAAAAAGTAACTCGGCATTGAAATTCACGGGCGCACTTCAGCGCCCTTTTTAGATATACCCAAGTTCAATCAAGATGCAGGTAGGCGGCAACTGAGTGAGTCCCCAGGAGCATAGGCCACTATGTGACTGGGGTGAGCAAAGGCAGCCAACACCCCTGCAGTTTGATTGACGACGGGTATATTAGCCGTTAATAAACTCCATCCCAACCTGCGTATAACGCGCGCCAGCCACGCCTGCCAGCGGGAATACCGCCTCGATCGCCGCCAGTTCCTGTTCACTCAGCGTAATCTCCGCCGCTGCTACGTTCTCTTCCAGATAGCGCCTGCGCTTGGTGCCAGGGATTGGCACGATGTGTTCCCCCTGCGCCATCACCCACGCCAGTGCCAACTGTGAAGGCGCAACCCCCTTCTGCCGGGCCAATTCACTGACCTTTTCCACCAATGCCAGGTTGCGGGCAAAGTTTTCCCCCTGAAAACGCGGATTAGCACGGCGGAAATCGTCCTCAGCCAGATCTTCCGGACGCTGGATCGCCCCGGTCAGAAAGCCGCGCCCCAGCGGGCTGTAGGCCACAAAACCGATGCCCAACCGTTCACAGACCGCAAGCTGACCTTGCTCCGCATCCCGCGTCCACAGCGAATATTCGGTCTGCAATGCGGTAATCGGATGCACTTTGTGCGCGCGCTCCAGCGTGGCAACGGAAGCCTCGCTTAAACCGATATAGCGGATTTTGCCCTCTTTAATCAGATCCGCCATGGTGCCCACCACCTCTTCGATCGGTACCTGCGGATCAACCCGGTGCTGATAATAAAGATCGATGGTTTCCACCCCCAAACGTTGCAGGCTGCCTTCGACCGAGCGGCGGATATACTCCGGCTTGCTGCTCACGCCACGGGCATGGGGATCGGCCGGATCGCGCACAATGCCGAACTTTGTCGCCAGAAATACGCGATCGCGCTGGCCTTTGATTGCTTTGCCGATCAGTTGCTCATTGGTGTGTGGGCCGTACATATCGGCGGTATCCAACAGCGTGACGCCCAGTTCCAGCGCCCGGTGCAGCGTGGCAATCGCCTCTTTTTCATCGCTGCTGGTGGAGTAAAAGTCGCTCATTCCCATGCAGCCTAAACCCAGAGCCGAGACGACGGGGCCGTTAGAGCCTAATTGACGTTGTTGCATTGTGTTGTCCTCATTGAACGGTCTATGTTGCAATCCAGTCTGGTTGTTTACGCTGCAAAGATAAATAATGAAGACTGCACATCACTGTTCATAAATCGCTAACAATGGCAGGTAGCAACATGGATCAGATTCAAGCCATGCGTATCTTTACCCGGATCGTCGAGCTGGGCAGCTTCAGCCGCGCGGCTGAACGCCTGCAACTGCCGCGCGCCACGGTCAGTAATGCGTTGAAGCGGCTGGAGCAGCGGCTCGGTGTCCGCCTGCTGCTGCGCACCACGCGCCAGGTACAGATCACCACCGAGGGCTCGTTGTACTATCAGCGCTGCCTGCAACTGCTGGATGCGCTGGAAGAGGCGGATACGTTATTCCACCAGCATAAGCTGCAACCCGCGGGCAAAGTACGTATTGATATGCCGCACTCGCTGGCGCGGGAGATCGTCATCCCGGCACTGGCGGATTTTTATCAGCGTTACCCGGAAATTGAGCTGGCGCTCGGCGCCAACGATACCCATGTGGATCTGCTGCGTGAAGGCGTGGACTGCGTGCTGCGCGCCTGGGAAACCGAAGACGACGCGCTGGTTGCCCGGCTGATTGCCCAGATGCCACAGCTCACCTGCGCATCTCCCGCCTATCTGCACACCTTCGGTACTCCACAATCGATCGACGATCTGCAACACCATCAGGCGGTGGGTTATTTCTCGCTGATCAACAACCGTAACTATCCGCTGGAATTCTGCCGCAACGGCAAGCTGGAACTGCGCGAATTACCCAGCAAGCTGAGCGTCAGCGGTGCCGATGCCTATACCAGCGCCTGCCGCGCCGGGATGGGCTTGATTCAGGGATCCCGCTACTCGGTGGCCTCTTGGTTAAAGACGGGTGAAATGGTGGAAGTCTTGGCAGAAACACCGCCGCCGCCGATGCCGATCTACATCATGTATCCCCCTGGCCGCTTCCTCGCACCACGCGTTAGGGTGTTGATTGATTGGCTGATTGGTCTGTTCAACAAATATTAATCCGCTATCCCCAATAGATTTCAATCTGCAGCTAGGCGACAAGTACGCGAATCCCCAGGAGCTTAGACAACTAAGTGACTGGGGTGACAAATCTGCCGGGAGCAGATTTGAACGCTGCTTGCAGCGGCCCCGAAGGGGCGAGGCCCACGGATGGGCCGAGTAATTGTACGCAGTCAACAACGCTGCAGTTTGAAAGATGAAGGGGATAGGCGTTTTTTCCAGCGAACGCCCATAAACCAGGAAATAACTATTGACGTACCCGCCAAAATCTCTAGAATTCGCCTCCGTGGTAGCATTACTCCGGTAATGTTTCTGGTAAGCGAAGGTGGCGGAATTGGTAGACGCGCTAGCTTCAGGTGTTAGTGTCCTTACGGACGTGAGGGTTCAAGTCCCTCTCTTCGCACCAATAACCACATGATTTATATTGCACAGCATCAATGCGAAGGTGGCGGAATTGGTAGACGCGCTAGCTTCAGGTGTTAGTGTTCTTACGGACGTGAGGGTTCAAGTCCCTCTCTTCGCACCAAGCTGGTGATATAAATCGAAAACAAAGCAACAACATCGACTGTGCGAAGGTGGCGGAATTGGTAGACGCGCTAGCTTCAGGTGTTAGTGTCCTTACGGACGTGAGGGTTCAAGTCCCTCTCTTCGCACCAATTGATGACTTCTACTCCCTTTTTCTTTCGTATTACATCCTCTGAAAAACCAACACGCTCATGCGTGATTTTGTCGTTTCAGCTAAAGCTGAAATGCAGGCTGATGGCGGCTAATCCGCCGGCCAACGCCATAAACGAAGGCAGCAAGAGATAATGGCGCAGATGGCTGTTAAACAACATCACCAGCGTAACCAGCATGGCAATGACGATCAGGGTGCGCAGTTGCATCATATTGAGATCAATCAGCGCGATTAACGGCATCAGAGCGCAAGGCAGCAATACGCCCCAGGCGCTGGCCAGCCGTTTGCCCAAGCAGATACTGACGATCCATAACCCACATGCAATGATTATCGCAGCAATCATGATAGCCTCATTTCACAAATGATAATGATAACCAATATCATATAACACTTTTTACCCCGCACAGCAATTTCCCCCTCCATCAGGCTTAACACAGATGACAGCCTGGTGAAAAAATGATAATTTGACTTAAGAAAATTCCTATAAATATTAGTGCATTAATAATACTTAACTGAAACCATTCATCGCAGGTGCTTAATTCACGCACCAGGAATTTTTCATAACCTTATTCTTCCGGCAGAGCAATTGGGCAAAGAGTGATCCCTGTATGAATGCGCGTTCTTATCTGGAGCTGCAAAGCAACAAGCACCGCTTATCGTTATTGCTTTTTTTATCAATGAATAGCGTCTCTGCCATCTTCACTTTATTGTTACCCTTTCAGGCGAATCCAGCCTTTACTCTGCCATTAATCGGCATTCCTCTGTTTTGTCTGGTGGCAATCGGATATACGCGACGCTCGCCACGGCAATACATCAGAAAGCTAAACCTGTCTGCCACGGTTCTCGGTCTGCTGTGGGCGGCACATATCTATATCAAACATCAATACCTGCCCAACGATAGTCACAGCTTTCTGTTAATCAGCCTGTTCAGCATTTTCTTTATCAGCGCAATTTCTCTGACGGATAACGTTATCGCCTTCTGCCTGAACGCCTTGCCTTCGGCGCTGACCATTCTGTGGTTGGACGATATGCACAACACCCTGCGCATCCTGTTCACCATCCTGTTGCCGATCGTGGCTTTTTCAATCCATCACCTGATGTTGAAACGCAGCGAAGCCTTTACCCAAGATCTGGTGGCCAATCTGTATCACGAGCGGGATAAGTTCAACGATCTGAGCATGCTGGATCCGTTAACCGGCCTGTATAACCGCCGTGGTCTGGAAAATAGGCTCAATCAGCTGCTCGCACCTACCGCAGGCAGCCACTTCGTGCTGCTGCTCGATATCGATCACTTCAAGGCTTACAACGATCGCTACGGTCATACCATGGGCGATCAGGCGCTGCTCCAGGTCGCTACCGCCATTCGTGATACGGTGCGTTCACGGGATATCGTGGTGCGTTACGGCGGTGAAGAATTTCTGGTGCTACTGATCAACGTCAGCGAAGAGTACGCCACCTCTCTGGCAGAGAGCGTGCGCCAATGCGTGCAGGAACTGATCATCCCCCATCACCGCTATCCACAGGAGATCACCAGAGTGACGCTGAGCGCCGGTATTACCGTGCTGGATAAACTGGATCTCGATTCCGCCATCTGCTCTGCTGACGCAGCGCTATATCGGGCGAAAAACAGCGGCCGTAACAATATCCAACGGGCCAGCAGCCCGCAAAGCGCCCTGTCTTGACGGCCCGTAACCTGTTGTCATAGTAAAAAATTCGCCATCGAGCCTTTTTCCATATGCCATTCTGGCAATCGCGCATTACACTAAGCAGCGACTTTTGCCTTTCCCTACAGCATTTTGAAAATGGAAAATGACCGTTGAAGACCTCACTCTCCGCTTTATTGCTGGCGCTGGGCCTGTGTACCGCGCCGCTGGTCAGCCAGGCCGCCACTCAACTGACGTCACAGATTGTCGATCAGTATGCTGAACATATTTTCTTCAATAGCGGTGCAACCGGCATGGCGCTGGTAGTGATCGACAATAATCAGGTCGTTAACCGCAGTTTTGGCGATACCAAACCGGGTAACGATCAGCGCCCGCATCCGGACTCCCTGATCCGCATTGCTTCCATCACCAAGCTGATGACCAGCGAAGTGATGGTCAAGATGGCGGAAGAAGGCAAGATAAAGCTCACCGATCCGCTGCGCAAATACGCGCCCAAAGGGGCTTATGTGCCCTCTTACAACGCAGGTCAACCGATCACTCTGCTGAATCTGGCCACGCACACCAGTTCCCTGCCGCGTGAGCAGCCCGGCAAGAAACCGCCAAAAACGCCGGTGTTTACCTGGCCAACCAAAGCTCAGCGCTGGCAGTGGCTGGCGCACGCCAGCATTACCGTGCCGCCGGGCGTGCGGGCCTCCTACTCCAACCTGGCGTACGATCTGTTGGCCGATGCCCTGTCGCGCGCCGCAGGAAAGTCCTACAACACTCTGCTGCGTGAGAAAATCACCGCCCCGCTGGGGATGGTGGATACCACGCTGACGCCCAGCGCCGAACAGTGTTCACGCCTGATGATTGCCGCTACCGGGTCAAGTACCTGCCGCGATACCACAGCCGCCGCCGGCAGCGGTGGCGTCTACTCCACCCCGCGCGATATGCAGCGCTGGATGCAGCAGTTCCTGTCCTCCAACCTCACCGGTTCGAGTAAACTGACGGCGCAGAGCGAGCAAACCATGTATTTCCAGCGTAGGGAACTGGCATCGCTGACAGGGATGGATGTTCCAGGCCAGGCGGATGCGCTGGGATTAGGTTGGGTGTATATGGCCCCGAAAGATGGCCTGCCGGGCATTATTCAGAAAACCGGCGGCGGCGGTGGCTTTATTACCTATATGGCGATGGTGCCGCAGAAAAATATCGGCGTATTCGTGGTGGTGACCCGCTCAGAGTTGACCAAATTCACCAATATGAGCGATCCGGTCAATCGGCTGGTGGGCGATCTGGTGGCGAATAAGGGCTGATTCTGCAAAAATTGCGGGCGAACGTACTTGTTCGCCCGAGATACTTTAGCGGGCGCGATAAACCGACGGGGAACAGCCTTCAAGCCGGTTGAAGAAGCGGGCAAAATAGGCCGGATCTTTGAATCCCAGGCTGTAGGCGGTCTCATGCACCGTACAGGCACTGAACAGCAGCATCCGTTTGGCCTCACGCAGCATGCGATCGAAAATCAGCCGCTTGGGCGATCGGTTGGCGAAACGGCGGCACAAATCATTGAGCCGCGACTCCGTCACTCCCAGCGTTTGCGCATATTCCGGCACCGGCAGATGTTCGCGGAAACGTTCATCCACCATCTTATTGAAACGCTGAAACAGCTTCAGTTCACTGCGCATCCCGCTGGCGGCTTTATCTTCCAGTGAAGTATTGCGCAGCAACAGCGTCAGTACCGCCTGCGCCAGCAGCGCCAGCGTCTGTTCACGCCCCGCCATCTTCTGGCTGAATTCACGGCGGATCAGCGCCCAGTAATGGCTGAGCGCCGCCAACTCTTGCGGCGCATCGGCCAATGAAAGGCAAATCCCCGGCATCTCCAGTTCCAGCGCCAGATTGCTACCGGGGTACAGCCGTTCCAGCACCGGCCAAACCAGTTCCTGACGCACCGTCAGCACGTGCCCGTCGCTGTCCGGTTCGGTGAAAAAGGCGTGCGGCACCGAAGGGGGCGTGAGGATGAACAACGGTGCCTGCACCGAATAGTGCTGATCGTCGAGCTGCAGCTCTATCTTGCCGGTTTCCAGAAAGTGCACCTGAAAGAAGCTTTCATGCCAGTGCACCTGCATGTCACGGCCGAAAAACGCCGCCAGCCCCGCGAAGGTTTCGTAGTGCACCTCATCGGCGGCATAATGCGCGTCATACTCTTTGCAAATATCGATATTGACGATAAAGCCGGTATTTTTCTGCACGCTGTCCTCCGAAAATGAGAATAGCGGGGCTCAACATTTTTTGAGCCCCTTGGTTTTGAGTTTTAAGGCGTGGCACGCGGCCGTGAATCTTTCATCGGGATACGCCATACCAGCACGGCACCGATAATCAGCAGCGCCGAGACAAAATACAGCCCGGAGTTGAAGCTGCCGGTCACATCCTTGAACCAGCCGATCAGCAGCGGGCTGACGGCGGAGCCGATATTCCCGGTGGCGTTGATCACCGCGATCCCCACCGCACGCGCCTCAAAGCTGATCGACTGATCCGGCGTAGTCCAGAAGATCGCCATCGCCGTAAAGGATCCCACCGACGCCATCACAATCCCCAGCAACTGGATCATGCTGTGGTTGGTGGCCGAAGCCAGCAGCCAGCCCGCAGCGGCAAACAGGTACGGCAACGCGGTGTGGTATTTACGCTCTTGCAACCGATCCGAACGTTTACTCCACCAAATCATACCGGCGATGGTACAGATCTGTGGGATCGCCGCCAGAATGCCGATCACAATATTGCTGCTGCTCTGGTTAAAGCTTTGCAGGATCTGCGGCGTCCAGATATTGATGGCGCTCAGGGTGTTGGTCAGGCAGAAATAGGCCAGCGTATACATCAACACCACCGGTGTCAGCACTTCGCGCCACAGACTGCGCTGCTGCAAAGCCCGATGGCTGCTTGGCCCTTCTGGCTGCACCAGTTGCAGCTTGTCCGCCTCCATCATCGCCTGCAGGCTACTTTTCTCTTCGTCGGTCAGCCATTTGGCTTTCGCTGGCGTATCGTCAAGATAGAACCACACCACCACACCCAGGATCACCGAGGGGATTCCTTCCAGCAGGAACAGCCACTGCCAACCTTTCAGGTTCATCATGCCGTCCAGCGCCAGAATGTAGCCGGACACCAACGAACC
Source organism: Serratia sp. HNCC26DJ206 (assembly GCF_057180605.1). Lineage (NCBI taxonomy): Bacteria > Pseudomonadati > Pseudomonadota > Gammaproteobacteria > Enterobacterales > Yersiniaceae > Serratia > Serratia sp. HNCC26DJ206. Next base: position 50,257 of record NZ_JBXUGP010000018.1, on the reverse strand, counting down.
CAACGCCATGGTCACCGGCATGGCAATCATAAACAGCGCGTTGGCCCGGGCGCGGTAGAACGCCGGGAACCAGTAGGTGAGATACACCAGGATCCCCGGCAGGAAGCCCGCCTCGGTAATGCCGACGATCATCCGCAGCACGTACAGGCTGGTTGGCCCGGTGGCGAACATGGTGCAGGTAGAGGCAATGCCCCACAGCACCATGATGGTGGCGATCCAACGCCGTGCCCCTACCCTGCTCAGCATGATGTTACTGGGGATACCGAAGATCACGTAGGTAACGTAAAACAGCGTTGCCGCCAGGCCGAACATAGTGGAGCTAAGACCGAGGTCCTGCTTCATGGTCAGCCCGGCAAACCCGATGTTGATGCGGTCAAGAAACGAGAAAACAAACAACACAAATAAGAAAATAATCAGGCGCCGAAATAACTTTTTAATCACCGACTGCTCGGTGGCGGTTAACGCTTTATGTTGCTCAGCCGGGTTAAGCGGCTTGAGCGAATCGACGTTGCTCATAGTGACTCCGATTAGTAGACGCCCGGGGATTGCTCTGTCGGTTTGCCCCGCTTGAATTGGCTTGCCAAGGATTCAGCCGCCCGCGCCAGCAGGGTGGTATCCACCCCAACGGCGACAAACAGCGCACCGGATTCCAGATAATGCTGCGCCAGCTCCATCTGGGCGGTCAGGATGCCCGGAGCCTTGCCAGCGGCGCTGATGCGTGCGATAGCATCATCAATGGTGCGCTGCACTTCCGGGTGCTGCGGATTCCCCGCAAAGCCCATATCGGCACTCAGATCCGCCGGGCCGATAAATACCCCGTCCACGCCTTCCACCTGCAAAATGGCATCCAGATTGTTCACCGCTTCACGGGTTTCGATCTGCACCAGTACGCACATCTGGCTGTCGGCCTGCTGAAGATAGTTAGGCACCCGGTTCCAGCGTGATGCTCGAGCCAGCGCGCTACCCACGCCGCGGATGCCGTGCGGCGGATAGCGGGTTGCGCGCACCGCTGCCTGTGCCTGTTCAGCGTTCTGGATCATCGGGATCAGTAAGGTTTGCGTACCAACGTCCAGCAGCTGTTTGATCAACACCGCATCGTTCCAGGCCGGGCGCACCACCGGGTGGCTGGGATAAGGCGCTACTGCCTGCAATTGGCTGAGCACCGTCTGCACGTTGTTTGGCGCGTGTTCGCCGTCGATCAGCAGCCAGTCAAATCCGGCTCCGGCCAGCAGTTCGGCGCTGTAGCTGCTGCATAGCCCCAGCCACAGGCCAATCTGCGGGCGTTTTTCCTGCAAGGCCTGTTTAAATTGGTTAGTTAGCATTGTGTTCTCCATTAGGTATTTCCCCCTCACCCCAGCCCTCTCCCTCAGGGAGAGGGAGCAATCAGTGCACTTGATTAGCCTCTGCACAACAGCCTCAACGAACTCGATCCGTCCCCAAAGGAGAGGGCAATCGCTGCACTTGATTAGCCTCTGCACAACGGCATCAACGAACTCCAGCCGTCCCCAAAGGAGAGGGCAATCGCTGCACTTGATTAGCCTCTGCACAACAGCCTCAACAAACTCGATCCGTCTCCAAAGGAGAGGGCAATCGCTGTACTTGATTAGCCTCTGCACAACGGCCTCAACGAACTCGATCCGTCCCCTCTCCCTCGGGGAGAGGGTCAGGGTGAGGGGGATCGATCAGACAAACCGGCAGCTGATGCAGCCCATCGGGCCATAGTCCGCATGGAAGGTATCGCCACGCCGTGCGGGCACCGGCCGGGTAAAGGAGCCACCGAGGATGATCTGCCCGGCTTCCAGTTCCACGTCATACGGGAACAGCTTATTGGCTAACCACGCTACGCCGTTGGCCGGATGATTCAGCACCGCCGCCGCCACGCCAGACTCTTCAATCACCCCGTTGCGATACAGCAAGGCGCTGATCCAGCGCAGATCCAGCGCATCCGGCTTGATTGGCCTGCCACCCATCACCACGCCCGCATTGGCGGCGTTATCAGAGATGGTGTCGAATACCTTGCGTGGCCGCTGGGTTTGCGGATCGACGTTATGGCTGCGCGCATCGATGATCTCCAGCGCCGGGATCACATAGTCGGTGGCGTTGTACACGTCGAACAGCGTGCAGTTCGGCCCGCGCAGCGGTTTCGCCAGCACGAACGCCAGTTCCACCTCCACGCGCGGCACGATAAAGCGATCAAAAGGAATATCGCTGCCGTCGTTGAAGAACATGTCGTCCAGCAGCGCGCCGTAATCCGGTTCGGTGATCTGCGAGCTCATCTGCATGGCGCGCGACGTCAGGCCGATCTTGTGGCCTTTCAACGTGCGCCCTTCAGCAATCTTCAGCTCAACCCACTGGCGCTGGATGGCATAGGCATCTTCGATGGTGATCTCCGGGTGATCCAGCGACAGCGCGCGGATCTGCTCCCGGTTCTGTTCCGCCTGATGCAGGCGCTGCACGGCTCGGCTCAGTACGTCTTTATCCAGCATTGATGGCCCTTCCTCTTATTCAGTTTTTACTAAACAGCGCGTGGACGTTGTTTTGCTTGTAATTCAGCACCGGATCCAGCTCTTCCAAGGTGAAAGAGAGTGCCAGATAACGGTTGGCCATCAGCGCGGCGAAGTGATCCTTGATCAGGATGAACAGCATTTCCGCCACCTGTTGGCGGCTTTCCAGGCTGCGGCCGTGACCGATCTTCAACGTCATATGCACGAAGGCATAGTTCTGCTTGCCATCGGCCATCTGCCAGGTATCCAGCCAGATGGCGCGGCTGCGGATGCCCGCCAGCGGGAAAATGCCGGTTTCCGCCAGCGCGTGGTGCACCTTGGCAAACAGCGCGGGCAAATCCGCCTCCCGGCGGATGTTGTCAGTACATTCAGCATAAAAATGGGGCATTCAGGCACCTCAGGCTTCAGCAGGGAGTGGGAATACGGCATTCACCTGCCCGGTACCGGAACTGGCAAACAGCGGGGTGACAAACTCCACCTGGCCATCGTATTTATCCCAGCCCAGCAGACCCAGCAGCATCACGGTGTCGTGCATGTTGCCTTCGCCGTAGCAGTAGTTGGCATATTCCGGCAGCATTTCGCAGAACTCGCTGAAGCGCCCAGCTTTCCAAAGCTGCACCACGCGTTCGTCCATCTGCTGATCGAACTGGCGGGTGTAGCTGTGCATGCCTTGCTCGGCACGCTGATCGTCGATAAAGCGGTGAGACAGCGAGCCGCTGGCCAGCACCGCCACGGTGCCGTCGTATTTCTCGATCGCGGTTTTGATCGCTTCACCCATGCGGCGACTGTCGGCAAAGTCATGCACGGTGCAGAAGGCAGAAATGGACACCACCTTGAAGTGCCGATCGCTGTTCATGTAACGCATCGGGACCAGCGTGCCGTACTCCAGCTCCAGGCTTGGGATCTCGTGCGCCTTAGCGCGCACCCCGAGCTTGCAGGCTTCATCAGCGATCAAGTGGCCCAGTTCCGGGTTACCGTCGTACTCATAGGTCATATCGCGGATAAAGTGCGGCAATTCGTTACTGGTATAGACCCCTTTGAAATGCCCGGTGCAGTTGATGTGATAGGCGCTGTTCACCAGCCAGTGGGTGTCGAACACAATGATGGTATCGACGCCCAGTTCGCGGCAGCGTGCACCGATCTCTTTGTGGCCATCGATGGCCGCCTGGCGGCAGCCGTGGTGCTTGCCCGGCAGCTCAGACAGATACATTGAAGGAACGTGTGTGATCTTTGCGGCTAATGCTAACTTACCCATATATCCTCCCATACCCTTCATACGTCGAGTTACAGGTGCGTTAGCTGTGCCGTAACTCGAAATCTGGGTATAAGTCCTTGGTTAATCTAAAGGGTGTGAAACCTGTTACACACCCCAGCGTGGGATCGGGTGATCCCCCATGGAAATACAGACGTTTTTCATTTCGGCAAACACTTCGAAGCTGTACTCGCCCCCTTCGCGGCCGGTGCCGGAGGCTTTCACCCCGCCAAACGGCTGACGCAGATCGCGAACGTTCTGGGTGTTGACGAACACCATACCCGCTTCAATATTGCGGGCCAGACGCAGCACCTTGCTCACATCCTGCGTCCAGATGTACGACGCCAGGCCGTACTCCACATCGTTGGCCATGCGCAGGCCGTCTTCTTCTGATTTGAACGGCAGCAGGCAGGCCACCGGCCCGAAAATCTCCTCCTGCGCGATACGCATACGGTTGTCGACATCCGCCAGCACCGTCGGGCGCAGGAAGTTGCCGTGGCTCAAGCCCGCCGGTTTATCCGGGCCGCCCGCCAGCAGGGTGGCCCCCTCTTCGATGCCCAGGCGGATATAGCCGGAAACTTTGTCCCAGTGCTGCGGGCTGATCAGTGCGCCTACCTGGGTATTCGGATCCTGCGGATCGCCCACGCGCAGGCGGTTGGCGCGCTCGGCAAAGCGTTTGACGAATTCCGGATAGATGCTTTCCTGAATAAAGATGCGCGAACCGGCGGTGCAGCGTTCGCCGTTGATTGAGAAGATGGTGAACAGCGCGGCGTCCAATGCGCGCTCAATATCGGCATCTTCAAAGATCAGCACCGGCGATTTACCGCCCAATTCCATCGAGAACTTCTTCAGCCCGGCGCTTTCAATGATGCGGCGGCCGGTGGAGGTGCCGCCGGTGAACGACACCGCGCGCACGTCTTTATGGCGCACCAGCGCATCGCCTGCGGTAGCGCCGTAGCCCTGCACCACGTTCAGCACCCCGGCCGGAATACCGGCTTCCAGCGCCAGCTCGCCCAGGCGATCGGCAGTCAGCGGCGACAGTTCGGACATTTTCAGCACCGCGGTGTTGCCCAACGCCAGGCAGGGCGCGGTCTTCCAGGTGGCGGTCATAAACGGCACGTTCCACGGCGACACCAGCGCACACACCCCCACCGGTTGGATCAGCGTGTAGTTGAGCATCTTGTCGTCCACCGGATAGGTGCGGCCATTCATCTGCTGGCAGATTTCGGCAAAGAACTCAAAGTTGTGTGAAGCACGCGGGATCAGCACGTTTCTGGTCTGGTGGATCGGCAAACCGGTGTCAGCGGTTTCCATTTCGGCAATCTGCGGCACGTTCTGGTCGATCAGTTCACCCAGGCGGCGCATCAGGCGCGCGCGCTCTTTCATTGGCGTATTCGCCCATTTCGGGAAAGCCTCTTTGGCGGCCGCTACCGCCTGATCGATCTCCAACTGGCCGCCGGAGGCCACTTCCGCCAGCACTTCACCGTTGGCCGGGTTAACGGTGGTGAAATACTCTTTACTGGCAACGTTCTTGCCGTTGATCCAATGGTTGATGGTTTTCATCTCAGGCTCTCCTCGTAATCTTTTTCACTGATAATGTGGTTAACCAAGCGGCCAATGCCTTCGATCTCCACCACCACTTCGTCGCCCGGCTGCACATCGGCCAAGCCTTTCGGCGTACCGGTGGCGATCATGTCGCCCGGTTGCAACGTCATAAATTCGCTCAGATAAGCGATCAGGAATGGGATGTCGAAGATCATATCGGCAGTGGTGCCGCGTTGGCGTAACTCGCCGTTGACGTAGGTACTGAGCGCCAGGTTGTGCGGATCGTTAACATCGTCACGATCGACAATGTAAGGGCCGATCGGCGTCAGCGTGTCGCGGCTCTTCACCCGCAGATTTGGTCGGTAGTAGTTTTCCAGGTAATCGCGGATCGCGTAGTCGTTACACAGGGTGTAACCGGCCACGTATTCCATCGCCTGTTCGCGGCTGACGTTGCGCGCGGTTTTGCCGATCACCGCCACCAGTTCGGCTTCGTAATGCATATAGTCGACGCCCGCTGGACGCACCGATACCTGGCGATGGCCGGTCAGCGTGTTTGGCCCTTTCAGGAACACCAGCGGTTCTTCCGGCGCTTTAAACTCCAGCTCACTGGCGTGATCGGCGTAATTCAGGCCGAGGGCGAACACCGTACCCTGCGCAGGCGGCAGCCACTCGACGTCATATTCATCTAACTTGCTGCCGTCCGGCAGCGTGACCTGCAACTGGTCATCAACGGTGACGTTCACAATCTGGCCATGATGGCGGATACGAGCATGTTTCATGATGATTCTCCTACCTGCATCACGCGGTTGTTAAGAGTTGGCAAGCCTGCGGCCCGCACCGTGACGACATCACCCGGTTTGATTTCCACCCGCTGGTGCGGCGTGCCAACCAGCACCGCGTCGCCCGGTTGTAGGGTAATGAAATCGCTGATGGCGGCGATCAGCTCCGGCACCGAACGCACCAGATCGGCGGTTGACCAACGATCCTGCTCTACCCCGTTGATTTCGGTGACGATCTCCAGTTGACCCACACTACTTAACGGCACCACTTCGCCGAGCGGGCAGAAACCGTCGCGGCATTTGGCTTTGATCGCCGGGCGGTAAAAACTGGTTTCCGGCAGGCTAACGTCATTGGCCAGTGCATAACCGGCAATGTAGTCAGCCACCTTCGCTGCTGGAACCTTACGGGCAATGCTGCCGATCACTACCGCCAGCGTGGCACCACTTTGCACGGTTTCACCGGCCGGGAAGGGAATGCTGCCGCCGTTGATCAGATGAGTGTTACGAGGTTTGATAAACCACACTGGCGTCTTCGGCGGGGTTTGATACGGGGCCGCGCGAAACGCCTGATCCCAGGCATCAAGCTGGCTGCGGTGATTCAGTGCAACGGAAAATACGGTGCCTTTCATAGAGACTCCTTCAATGGCAAAACAGCACAATCACTATTCGTTAATATATTAATGATTAGTTTTATACGCTGTTCAGCTTTTACGCAACGCGGTTAATTTAATTTGTGATCGCGATAACGAAATATTCACAAAACAAAAACATTGCTGCTATTATTCAATCCGTTAACCTTTTCTAGTGTTTTTTTTCATCACGGCGGGTACTTTTGCTTCCTTCATCGCCGCAAAGTTGGCTACTATTAAGTTATTAACAAACCCCTCTCAACAGACAGAACGTTTTGAAAGCTAAAGGCCATACACATGCATGAATCGCTCACCATCGCCCTGTTGCAGGCGCGTGAAACCGCCATGGGGTTCTTCCGCCCGATCCTGAAAAGCCATAATCTGACGGAACAGCAGTGGCGTATCATTCGCGTCTTGGCCAACAGCCGTTCGATTGAGTTCCATGAATTAGCCGCAGCAACCTGCATCCTGCGCCCCAGCCTGACCGGCATTCTGTCGCGCATGGAACGGGATAAACTGATCTTCCGCCTTAAACCGGTCAACGATCAGCGCAAGCTGTATGTCTCGCTGACCCAGCAGGGTCAGGAGCTGTATGAGTTGGCACGTCATCAGGTGGAACAGGGCTATCAAGAGATTGAAGCGGCGTTTTCACGGCAGAAAATGGAACAACTGATGGGGTTGCTGGGTGAGTTGACTCTGTTGGGTGATAAGCAGCCGGACGACGTGGCGGTGGACTCCAGCGAGCAATAATGAGAGTTGCAGCCAACGGCGCTGCAACGTGCAATTTCTCGGCTCAGGCCAGCGGATGCTGAGTGATATTGAGGATCTGCGCATGCGCTCCCACGGCAAAGTTACTCAAGGCGTTGAAATCACTGCCCTGATAACCAAGGATCTTGCCATCGGTGCGCATCCCTTGCAGATCGATCAGCACCACGCCGAGCGTCGGCACAATTTTTTCGCGCCAGACGAACAGGTAGAGCCGTTCCGCCACTTTCACATAATGGCAGCGATCGACGTCCGCCAACCCTTGCTCAACGCCGTCTAAGCACTGCCAGGCGTAGAAATTATCATTCAGATAGATATGCTCGTAACGCTCGGTTGGGCTGTAGGTGTACAGATTACGCATGCCGATCAGTTCGTCGGTCAACTGCGGCAACGGCGCTGCGTTGTGATCCAGACGGCCAAAGCGCAATTGCACATTCACCGCCGTCAACGGCAACCCCTGCTCGACCCGGCTGAAGGCATCCAGCCGCACCTGCGGCTCATCCGGCAATTGGCCATACACTGCGGTAAAGTTGCCCTGTTGACGATCGCACACCAGCGTGATGCTGCCGTTGGCGCGCTGCGGATCGAGAAAATCGATAAACAGGATCCCCGGGCGAATGCTGGTGGCACGGTAGTCAACGCGCCGATCCTGCCACAGCAAGGTTTGATCGTCATTGAAATGGCAGCTCACTGAATCCCCTTCGGCAAAACAGAAAGCCAGCGTCATACCCGCTAAATCCTGTTGCTCCAGCGTATGGCTGTGCGGGGCGAAACCTTCTGCCAACGCGCCAACCTGAATAAATACCGCTTCTGAACTCATCTGCTGCTCCTTATAAAGAGGTGAACGCTAAGGTAGGGACATCGACAATCGTGGAACCGCCATCGGCCACCAGCGCGGCACCGGTAATAATCGATGCCTGCGGTGAACAGAGAAAACGGCACACCTGCGCGATCTCTTCGGCGCTGGCCGGGCGGCGCAGTGGCACATCGCGGCAGACCCGCTGGTAAGCCTGTTCCAGCGTTAAATTATGCGCCGCCATCAGTGGTTGCATCTCTTCATCCGCCATCGGCGTGGTCACCCAGCCGGGGCATACCGCGTTGGCGCGCACGCCCTGCGGACCGTAATCGCGAGCAATAGAGCGCATCAGGCCGATCAACGCATGTTTGGCTGTAACGTAGCCGCACACCTCCGGCCCGGCTGCCAATGAAGCGATCGACGCCACAAACAGCAGGTTGCCGCCGCTGTTCACCAGCTCCGGCAGGCAAGCCCGCGCGCTGGCAAACGCGCTGTTAAGATTGCTGTCCAGCGCCTGCTGCCACTGGCTGTCGCTCACGTCGGTAATTCGCCCCAACCCCATGCCACCGGCGCAGCCGATCAGGCAATCAATACGCCCGGCCTGCGCTAAAATCGCCGGTAACATCACCTTTTGCCAGCTGTCACCACTGGCGGCATCGCCGACCACCGCCTGCGCACCAATCTCATCCGCCAGCGCGTTCAGCGGTGCATGGCGGCGGCCAACGATAAACACCCGATCGCCCTGCTGTGCCAGCAAGCGCGCGCAGGCGGCACCAATGCCGCTGCCGCCGCCGGTGATCACCACCACTCTACTCATCGCACTTCTCCATCAACTGGCTAATCATCAGGAAGCTGCTCAGCAGCAAACGCCGCTGCTCGGCCTCCAGCCGCAAATAGCGACGGCTGGCGGGCAAACGGCTGACCACTTCGGAAGCCGCGAAATGTTCAATCTCCAACTGCCAGCCACCGTCTTTCACCTGGAGCGTAACATGGCGGAAATCAAGCTTCTCCAAGGTTGCCCCGATTTGTGGATATTGATGCAGCATGGTCAGCAGCCGCTGGGCACTCGCATGTTTGGCTTTGGTGCGATAAATCACGCCGTTGCGGCGCAGCCAGCCGCCGGTAATCACCTTCAGCACCAGCGGTTCAGCAAGCGTGGTCAGGCCCTGCAAGCGAAAACGGTGGGTGACGATATGCGCCAGAAACAGCGATTGCACCTGCTCGCTGATATCGATGCTCGGCCCCTGCGGCAGCGTCAGCCGCAGTTGGTTGGCCGCCAGCCGTTCACAGACATAGGGTTGCAAATTATTAGCCAAACGGTTCAGCGTCACCCCCGGTTGATAACCGGGAGGATCGCGCCGCCAAGCGCGATTAAGTGAGGGAAGTAAGCCGATCAAATTCCACCTCCTCGTTTTCTGCCCTGGTAAAGGCGCGTTCCAGCACTTCTTCCACCGGCACCGGTTTAAACGGGTTAACTCGCTGCACGCACAGGGTCCAGAACAACGCATAGGCAGCGGTCAGGCCAATCATGATGCCGAACGGGATATAGACGTCACTCGGGTTCATACCCGGCGGGGTAATATTGAAAATCGCCAGCAGAATACCGATGCTAGAGACGATCTGCGGCAGCGGGAACCACGGCGATTTATAGGCACGCGGCAGATCCGGGCGGCGGACGCGCAGGATCACCACCGAGCAGGTCACCAGCAGATAGGCCACGCCCCAGGCGCAGACGGCGGCCAGCACCATCGGAATGATGCGATCCAGATTGCCCTGAATGGCAATAGCATGCACACAAGGGATCAACACCGCCGCCGCAATGGCTACCACCGGGGTTTTAAACCGTGGATGCAGGTAAGCAAAAATGCGCGGCAATGCCCCGTCCAGCACCATGCCGTACATAATGCGTGGCACCGCCGCCATCAGGGTGTTGATGGTGGCGGCACCGGCCAACAGCAACCCGATACCGAGCCAGTATTTACCAAAGTCCCCCATCACTCGGCCAGCAAACGCCGGAATGGCCATCGGCGTATCCAGCAGATGCACGTTGTTGGCCGCATCCAGCACTACGTTTTCCACCTGATGGCTGAGCGCCGCACCGTACAACGCCATACAGGTCGCCACGCCGCACAATCCTAACGACATGGCACGCGGGATGACGCGGTGGGAGCGTTTAATCTCCGGTGCCATCGGCGTCACTAGTTCGCAGCCGACGAACATAAACATCGCCATGCCAATCAGGCTGAATACCGCCCAGGGATCGCCGACGTCGAGCGTACTGCCGAACCAGCCTTCCAGCGGCACCGCGTGGGGCAGCAGCAACCCGGCGATCGAGAAGATCATCAGCGTGGTCCACATGCAGAACGTCAGCACCACTTCCGCCTTGCCGAAAGCCTCAATGCCCAGCGCATTCAGCAGGCCGAAGATGATCACCAAACCGATGCCGATCATCCACGACGCATTGTGGCTTTCCACCAGAGTGTTGAGATGCTCAAAGTTCACCAGCGCCATGATGCCGGAGAGAATGGTTTCGGCAGTGCCAGCAAAGATATGCACGATCAGATAGGCCGACAGGGTGCCAGTAATGGCAAAAAATCGCCCCATGCCGCAAGAGATATAGTCATACACCGAGCCGGTGGTCGGCATGATCGCCGCCGCTTCGGAAAAAGTGGTGAGCTGTGCTTGCATCATGATAAAGGCGATCAGCATCGCCAGCGCGAAGGTATCACCCCCGATGCCAAAACCGCTGGTCACGGTCAGGATCACCGGGCTGGCCATTATCACCCCAACCGAACTGGCTAACGTGGTGGGGAACCCGACCTTGCCCCGTTCAAGCTGGGCATGGAGCCGTGATGACAGGTTCATGGTTACATCCTCTTTATAGTTTTTGACCCGGTGTTGTGGCCGCAAGAAGCGGCAATCTCACTATAAGAAGGAAAAGAAAAGTCTGACTATCGTCCTTAAGAACGAGGAGAATTAACTTGTGGGTGATATCACGCGAGCGCAGCGTATTTGCTTCTCGGCGTCGGTATGAATAATGTAGGCCTATTACCATACGATATTTAAGGATAAATCAATGACGATGCAGGGATTTAAAACCACATTGCTGTGCGCCTCGCTAGTTTTAGCCTACCCAGCCTATGCCGCAACGCAGATACAGGACATTAAGCTCAATGATGTGACGGTGTTTATTCGCGGCGCCGAGTTATTCAATAGCGCTAAAGTCACCTTACCGGCGGGTGAAAGCGAAGTGATATTTACCAATATTGCCAGCGGAGTGAATGAACAAAGCCTGATGCTGGATGCCGATAACGGGGTGGTGGTTCAATCCTCCAGCGTAAAACGGGACTTTCTGACCGAGAATATCTCACCAGAAGTGGTGCAACTGACCACGCAGATTGAAACGGCAACCCGTGAGCAGAGTAAGCTGAACGTGCAGCGGGAAGTGATTCAGGCTCAGCTCTCGGTGCTGGAAAGCAATAAAGCGCTAGGCGGTGAGAAAGAAGGCGCTTCGGTTGAACAAATTAACCAGATGCTTGAACTGGTCAGCAAGCGAATGAGCGAAGCTTTGCTGGCGGATATTGATCTTAAAGAAAAGATCGCCGCCATCGATAAAAATATCGAAAAGTTGAACAGCCAGCTTGAGGAAGCGCAGCAAAAAACCGGCCAGGCGGTGAATCAGGTGGTAGTGAAGTTTTACACGCCGAAAGCCGTGACCAGTGATATTAAATTATCCTACGTGATTCAGGATGCGGGTTGGGTTCCAACCTATGATGTGCGGGTGGAGAATATTAATCGCCCGGTAAAGCTCAGCTATAAAGCCAACGTCTTCCAAAACAGTGGGATTAACTGGAATAAAGTGAATCTGACGCTTTCCAGCGGTAACCCCAGCGAGGGCGCACAGGCTCCGCGCTTAAATCCTTGGTATCTCGATCTGTATAAGGATTACTCGCGCAGCAAAATGGTGGCGCAAGAAACGCCGATGCCCGCCATGGCCCCCGCGCCGATGGCTGATGAGTCCACCGCTACCCTGGCAGGGGCGCAAGAGCGAAAAGTTAAGAGTCAATCGTTGTCAGATTATGTGGTCACCGATGTCGGCGGTGTTAATACCCGTTTCAGCATTTCCCTGCCCTACAATATTGCCGCCGACGGCAAAGGCCATGCGGTATTAATTAAAGATGTCGATGTGCAAGGCGACTACCGTTATGTGGTAGTGCCAAAGTTAGAGCAGGATGCATTTTTACAGGTTCAGCTAAAAGAGTGGGAAAACCTCAATCTGCTGCCGGGTCAATCCAGCATTTTCTTTGAAGGTTCCTTTGTTGGGCAAGGCTATATCAATATCAAGAACGCCAAAGAGACGCTGGATCTGTCTTTAGGCCGGGATAAGAAAATTATTATTAACCGTGAGAATGACAAACAGCTCACTTCTAAATCCGAGTTTTTTGGTAATTCCGTCAGCCAGCAATATTCCTACGTTATGGAGGTCAAAAACACCCGTAAAGAGCCGGTTAAATTGGTGGTGCTGGATCAGGTGCCGATGAGCCGTGACTCCACCATCACGGTCGATAACCTCAACTATGACGGTGCCAATTACAATAAAGATACCGGCGAAGTTCAATGGGCGCTGGATCTGGCGCCAAATCAATCCCGTAAATTGGGCTTATCCTATACGGTGAAATACCCGAAAGACCAACGGGTTAACGGTCTGTAGAACGCATTTAAGTCATCCTTTCCCCCGCAGAAAACCACAAACAGGCCTGGCTATCGTTCTTAAGAACGAGGCCAGCCCACACGCGGTGCTATTTGTAGCACGCCGCTACGCCAAATATGGCAGAGATAGAAATCGCAGAAACCGTTGTAAATTCAGCGGGAAACTACCACATCATTTTTATTAATGTATTAATGAAACTGCTATTAATCAGAGATAAAAAGCCTACCAACCCAACACCGAGATGTTGTTATTAATGTGTTTTATTGCAATAACGCTCACGTTGTTAATATGTTCTTATTGTGTTAATTATTTGCTGCAACTATAACTATGCTTGCAACGTTCATATATTGCACAAGCGGCAGATCAAGAAAGGGAGGAAAATGAATCATGCAAACCACATCATCCCCCGTGCGTAACGACGCTTTTATCTCAAGCTGTCTGAATACCATTGCGCATCTGATCCCGGTTTCTGCGGCGGTATTCTATCTGGTCGATCCGGATCTGCGGCCCGAACACTATATCCTGCACGGCATTTCTGATAACACCCACCAGCAATATCTGAGTCACTTTCAGCAGTTGGATCCACATAAACCCGCCAATTTCCACCAGCAGGAGATCACCATGGTGGGCATGAACCCGGCGGCATTCGCCAATAACAGTCACTACTATCACGACTTTATGTTGCCGAACCAGATGCGCGATATGACCGAGATCTTTATTCGCCAGCGCAAGCGGATCATCGCCGGGGTTTCGTTGATCCGCGATACGCCGTTCACCGAGCCCGAACGCAGCCGGCTGCGGGCGATCATGCCTTTGATCGAACTGGCTACCCGCGATCTGCTGCCCGACGCAGAGGCACCACTGCTCACCGCCAAAGAGCAGGAGATCGTCAATATGGTGCGCGAAGGGGCGAGTAATAAACGCATTGCCTTGAAGCTGGGGATTTCGCTCTCGACGGTGAAAACGCATATGCGCAATATCTTTGCCAAAACGGCGGTGGTTAACCGCACTGAGTTGGTTTCCAGCGGTTTTATCGCTCACGGCTGATCGTTTTACTCAAAATATCACAGCACAAGATCCGCCAACTCTGGCGTGGCTTCCGCATGCGCAAAAAACGGCGTGGCGGGTATTTATGGATGAAAATCAAGGATATTTATTATGCCCAAGCACTCAATCGCAATGCCTGCTGTCGGTGCCGCGCTCCCCTGCCCGCCCGGGCTGCTCACGGCAATAACAGGAGTTATAAGGTGAAAAGAAAAACCGGTTTCTTCTTTGATGAACGCTGCTTCTGGCACAGCACTGGCCTGCACGCCACCACTCTGCCAGTGGGCGGCTGGGTGCAACCGCCATCGGGCGCAGGCCATGCGGAATCGCCGGAAACCAAGCGGCGGATGAAAAACCTGATGGACGTTTCCGGCCTGTCGCGCCAGCTCAACCTGCTGAGCGCAGAACCGGCGGAAGAAGAGGATCTGCTGCGTATCCACCCCGCACACTACCTGCAACGCTTCAAGCAACTGAGCGACAACGGCGGCGGCATGCTGGGGGAAGAAGCGCCATTGGGGCCAGGCAGTTATGAGATCGCCAAGCTCTCCGCCGGCTTGGCCTGCGCCGCCGTCGAGGCGGTGCTGAAAGGCGAATTGGACAATGCCTACTCGCTATCGCGCCCGCCGGGCCACCACTGCCTGCCGGATCAATCGATGGGATTCTGTTTTCTGGCCAATATCCCGATCGCCATCGAACGCGCTCAGGCCAAACTCGGGTTGGGTAAAGTAGCGGTGATCGACTGGGACGTGCACCACGGCAATGGCACTCAGCATATCTACTGGCAGCGCGATGACGTGTTAACCATTTCTTTGCATCAGGACGGCTGTTTCCCTGCGGGTTACGCCGGTGAGCAGGATCGTGGGGAAGGTGCCGGTCGCGGTTATAACCTCAATATTCCACTGCTGGCCGGTGCCGGTGACGACGGCTATCAATACGCCATGCAGCAGATGGTGATCCCGGCGTTGGAGCGTTTCAAGCCGGAATTAATCATTATCGCCTGCGGTTACGACGCCAACGCCCTCGATCCGCTGGCGCGCATGCAACTGCACAGCGACAGCTTCCGCGCCATGACTGCGCTGGTGCAAAGCGCTGCCGATCGGTTATGCGAGGGTAAACTGGTGATGGTACATGAAGGCGGTTATGCCGAAGCCTACGTGCCGTTCTGCGGGCTGGCGGTGATGGAGGAGTTGAGCGGGATCCGCACCGAAGTGCAGGATCCGCTGCTGGGGTTTATTCAGCAACAGCAGCCTAGAGAAGCCTTCAACCAGTTCCAGCGCGCAGCTATTGATAGGTTGGTGAAGGAGCTTGATCTGTAATTCCTGTACAGCGGCGTGGACATCCACGCCTCTGTCTCCAACATATTTAACGAATAAACCGGAAAGTCTTCGACTGGCACGGCGCAAGCTGACCGAAATCCGCGCTCGCTGCACTCTGCTGCGCCAGCGGTTGTTCATCCATACCGGTTTCCAACCACGCCTGTGGCGGTGTTTCCAGCGTTAACTGCCCGCCGATCGTCACCTGTTCTGAAGGGTTGTAGACGCGGATGATCAGGGCTTCGGCATCTTCGGCCTTTTTCAACACGCTCAACACCGGGCCAGATTCCGCCATCGACAGCAGGCTGAAACGCAACGGGGTGCGGAACGCCGCCAGGTTCAGCTTCATCGCATCGAACGGGATTTTGTTGTAGCAACGTACCGGGGTGACGTAGGCCCGCGCCTGCTGCATCACGCCCGCCTGGTGCGGATCGCCGGCAAAGCTGAACAGGCTGAAGCGGCAGTGCAATTTGCCACGCATCTGCGAATCCGGCGTCGGCAGTTTGATGCCGGAAGGGCGGCCTGGGCGCAGCAGTAACTCTTCCTTGCCCAGCACGCCGACCGAGCGGAACAGCGTCAGCGCAAAGGTATCGCGGCGTTCACCGATAATCTCAAACTCGCGCAGCCCTTCGGTGAACAGCGCCAAGCCATGGTGCCGATCGTGCAACGCGGCAAAGTTCATCAGTTGCCACACCGGGATCGGCGCTTCCTTCCAGCCTTCCTGTTGCCAATACGCCATCGCCGGATCGTCCACCGGGCGGGTAATGCTGCCAAACTGGTTATCCGCCAGCACGCTTTCACTGGCAAACGGCGTCGGGATCAGCACGCGCACGCGGTGATCGTCGGCCTGGTTATCCAGTTGCATCTCAATGTCGATGCGGCGGTTGTCGTGCGCCAGCGTGATCTGGCACTGTACGTCCAGATAGCCGGCGGTTTGGCGTTCGGCGCGCTGTTGCAGATTGGCAGGCAACGCCATACGCAGGGCCAGCGTGGCGGTGCTCTGCCAGGCTTCGTGGCGCATGGCGATGGTCACAGCGCTCTGCGTGGAGTCGATCACCCACTCCTGACGAGAAGGGGAATAATCATATTCGTCGCCATCGTCCGAGCCGTCTTCCAGTTGCAGCACCTGCTGATAGCGGCAACCGGTCTGTTTATCTTCAATATCCAGCGTGCCGTTAGCATTCAGGCCGATGCGGTAATAGCGGTTTTCCAGCAGGTTCGCTGGCTGCGCCGCAGGTTGGCGCAGAACCCCGGCCTGATTGGCGTGGATATGCAGGGTGCAATACCCCATTGCCGGTAAACTTTGGCGCAGCTGAATATCGTATTCCATAAACGGATCGTAGTTGCCGTAATGGACGATTTGGCGATCCACCAAGCCCGGGTCGATCTCCCGTGCGGCACGAATAAAGTATTCCACCGGCTGACCTTGGTCGTCCACCAGCGAGAACTGCTGGGCACGAATGCGGATGGTAGTGTTGATCACCTCTTCACGGACGTAAGGCAACAGATTGAAGAAGGTCAGTTTGTCGGCCACCTGACCTTCCGCATCGCTGTGCTGCACCGGCATGTTGTCGACAATCTTGCGCATATAGAAGCGCACCAGATTCTCGGCCATGTCATCCGCCAGGATAAAGCGTGTCATGATCTCCTGATGCACTTTGTCGCTACAGCAGCAGCCGATGCTGTCGTGTGCGTGGTTTTTCAGGAGCTCTTTCCACATTTTCTCCAGCAGGCCGTGGTGATATTCAAAGCCCAACGACCAGGCGATCGCCGCCAGCGGTTCGAGAATATTGACGATCTTGTTCTCGATCTCCGCATGGGCGATCTTGATGTCCATGCGGGTTGAAGAGATGGTGCGGTGTACGCGCATGTACTTGCCGTCGTTGAATTCACCTTTCAGCGTCGCCAAACGTTCACGGCTGGCTTCGATGCGCTCAAAAACTTCTTCAAAACGGCTCATGACAAATTCGCGCTGCGGGTAGATCTCGCGCAGCTTGGCCATCACCGCGAAGATATTCTGTTGCAGCGGCATCTGATCGTGGCCGTTAGGCAGCAGGATGTCTTGGGTAACCGAAGCGTTTTCCAGCACCTTGAAGTAGCTGTCCAGCCGTTTGCGCAGCCCGGCTTCATCCTCCGGCAGATATTTACCAATCGCGTAGCCCAACGGCAGCACCTGTGCCGCCACTTCGCTGCCGTCGTTGCTCTGCCACAGGAATTCGGTTTTGTCGGTGCCGTGGCGCTCGGAGCAACCACGCCAGAACATGGCGCGCGTGATGCCAAAGCCGTTGAAGATGTGCGGTAACTGTGAGGACATGCTGAAAGAGTCCGGCAGATAGCCAATCTTCATCGGCTCGCCGAAGGCCAGACAATCACGCATGCCGTACATCAGGTTGCGGACGATGGATTCACCCGAGACCACCATGGTATCGGTCTGGGTATACCACGGGCCGATAATCAGCTTACCTGCCTGCACCAACGCCTTCACCCGCTCGCTGTTTTCCGGCTTGATGGCGAAATAGTCTTCCAGCACCGCCGTTTGCCCATCCAATACATAGAACCGATACTCGGGATCGGTTTCCAGCCGGGTCAGGATCTCTTCCATATTGTTAATCAGCAGGATGCGTGACTCCTCGGTGGTAAAATACCACTCACGATCCCAGTGCATGTGCGGCGTAATATGAACTCGTGATACTGCTTTCATCTTCAATTCCTAAATAGGGCAGCGCATTCAATAGACTGCCAATCAGTTAACGCTAAACCGTTCAAGGTGAGGTTGCTAACACCTCGGCCCTCTCCCCAAGGAAAGGGGGAACACTATTTCCTCTGCTACACCGACTCAGTTCCCTCTCCCTGAGGGAGAGGGTTAGGGTGAGGGGGTAATGCGAACCCGAAATTACTGTGGCTGAACAAGGGTGTATTTGCCCTGCTTGGTCGCCTGGCGCCGCCAGAGGATCAGCACCAGTGTGGAAATCACCGTGCCAATCAGCGCCGCGCCCAGCCAAATCGCCGCCGACAGCAACCCGCCCAAGCCATTGTCATGCAGCAGGAACAACGAGAAGATCCCCGCGCCCGGTGTCGACAGGCCGATGCCCATGCCACCGACGATAGCGCCAGTCACCATCGATCCCACCAGGAAGGAGCCGATCACCCGCAGCGGATCTTCAATCGCCATCGGGATCGCCCCTTCGGTAATGCCCGCCAGGCCCAGCAGCCAGGTGGATTTACCGGTTTCGATTTCAAACTGCTGGAACAGGCGCGGTGCTAACATCGTGGAAGCGGTGACGGTGAAAGCAGACACCATTTTGACCGCGCCGAAAATCGCATAAGGGCCGAACACGCCGTTGGCCATCGCACCCAGGCAGAAGGCATAGGCCGCTTTGTTCACCGGGCCACCGAGATCGAACGAGCACATAAAGCCGAGGATCGCCCCCAGCACCAGCGCGTTGGTGCCGGACAAGCCGTTGAGCCAGTGGGTCAGGCCGTTGTTCAACCAGGCTACCGGTTGGCCAATCACAAACAGCATCAGGCTGCCCGCCACCAGAGTGCCAATCACCGGGTACAGGTAAAACGTCAGGAAACCGTTGAAGTTCGGGCTGAGGCGCACATGGCTTTTTACCCAACGCATCAGATAACCAGCGATCAAACCGCCGACCACACCACCGAGGAAGCCGGAGCCAATCATGTTCGCCGCCAGCCCGGCGGCAAAGCCGGGGCCCAGCGCCGGTTTATCGGCCAGCGAATAGGCGGTGTAAGCAGCCAGCACCGGTACCATCAGGGTGCCAAGCATGCCGCCGCCCAATTTGCGATACATCCACAGCCAAGAGTTCTCCTGATCGAACAGATGTTGCAGGCCGAGGATCTGTGCCAACAGCACCGCCACCGCCAGCACCGTGCCACCCGCGACAATCAGCGGCACGGCAAAAGAGATACCGCTCAGCAGCGCCTGCTTGAGTTCGGTTTTCACGCTCGGTTTCTGCGCAGGCAAGTCCTGTTGCCTGACGCGTTCAGCACCGTTGCCGGATTTGCCCGCTGCCAGCGCCTGATTAAGAATGCGTTCAGCATGTTTGATCGGCTCCGCCACCGGCGTTTCGATACGTGGAATGCCGTTGAAGCGCTCCACCTCTTTGATCGCCACCTCAGCGGCAAACACGCAGGCGGTGGCTTGATTCAACTGCTCAGCCGTCAGGCGGCCTTCGATGCCGTTGGCACCCTGTTTTTCCACATAGACGTTAATGCCGAGCTTACGCCCCGCCTTTTCCAGATATTCCGCCGCCATATAGGTATGGGCGATCCCTGCCGGGCAGGCGGTCACGCACACGATCGTTGGCCGGGCGGGATCCTGCTGCGGTTGTTCAGGCTCTGGCGCATCGCGGGACAACAGGGCCAGCAACTGTTCCGCCGTGGTGGCCTGCAATACCGCCGCACGAATGTCGTCATCCACCAACGCGGTGGTCAGCGTGGTGAGCAATTGCATATGGGTGGAACCGGCCTGAGCCTCGGGGATCGCCAGCAGGAAGATCAGGTTGACGCTTTCCGGGCCATCAATGCCTTCCCACTCAATCGGGGTTTTCAGCGTAGCGACGGCAAATGCCGCCTCTTTGACCGTATCGCTTTTACCGTGCGGCACCGCCAGCCCTTCCCCCAGAGCGGTAGGGCCCTGCGCTTCGCGGGCGAATACCGCCTGCAGGAAAGCCTCTTTGTCGTGCAATTTGCCTTGCTCGGCCAGTTGTTCGGCCAGCAGATGAATGGCCCGGTCGCGCCCCGCAAACTCCGTTTGCAGGTTGATCAGGCTGGGGTGGGTCAGGCTGCTCAGGTTCATCGCTATCCTCGGTTTAACTGCTTTCGCTGTGAAGCCAACACGGCTCCATCACCAGACAGGTGGCGATAATAACAAGTAGTACCATACCATTTTGTGATCAATTTCAAATCACAATTATTTTTGTATTAAATTTGTATTATCTGTGTAGGCCAATAATTCAACGAAAGACGGGTTATTGGTTTTATTATCCTAATGTGAAGGCTAGAATGCAGGCAGAAAGCCATACACCATCGGGGATGCCAACATCTTGAGCAAGAAGCCTATTTATCGCCAGATTGCGGATACTCTGCGCCAACAGGTTGCCAGCGGCGAACTGAAACCAGGCGATGCGCTCCCGACAGAAGCCCTGTTGTGTGAACAGTACGGCGTCAGCCGGGTAACGGTGCGCCAGGCGCTGAAGTTGCTGACCGAAGAGCGGGTGATCGAAAGCCTTCAGGGCAGCGGCTGGTATGTGAAAGAAGAGCGGGTTAATTACGATATTTATCAGTTGACCAGCTTTTATGAAAAACTGGCCGATCGCAATGTGGAAACCCATAGCGATGTGCTGATCTTTCAGGTCGCCAAAGCCAGCCCGGAGATCGCCGAAGCGCTGCGTCTGACCACCGACGACAAGGTGTATTACGTCAAGCGAGTGCGTTACATCAAACAGAAACCGGTCACGCTGGAAGAAACCTGGATGCCGCTGGCGCTGTTCCCCGATCTCAGCTACGAGGTGATGCAAAAATCCAAGTATCACTATATCGAGCAGGTGAAAAAGCTGGTGATCGACCGCAGCGAGCAGGAAATCATACCGGTGATGCCTTCCGAAGATGCAGTGAACGCGCTGGGGATTGATGCACAGAAGCCGATTCTGGAGAAAGTCTCCACCGGCTTTCTGAGCGATGGCAGGGTGTTTGAATTCAGCCGTAATTTCTTTAAAAGCGAAGACTACAAGTTTACGCTGGTGGCAAAACGCGGACGCTAAGCACTTTCCCCCGACTTTACACCATAAAAAAAGCGCCCGCAGGCGCTTTTAACCTCTCAGAACCCTCAGCCCACGCGGACTGGCATACCCGAACGCGCTTTAACCGCAGCGTCGACTTCATTCTGGTCAACGCTTGGATCCATCAGCGTTTTGCCAACGGCCTCAGAGAACAGAATTGGCACTGGCTCTTTTGACTTCAGTTCCTCTTCGCTGGAAGACAGCGGATTATGCACTTCCAGGTAACGGGAACCGTCCGGCTCAACGGTGGCTTTCACCGGCTCGTTGATGAACTGCACGCGGGTGCCGACCGGCACGCTGTCGAACAGGTATTTGATGTCATCAGCACGCAAGCGCACGCAACCATGGCTCACACGCAGGCCAATACCAAAGTTGGCATTGGTGCCGTGAATGGCATACAGGCGGCCCACGTACAGCGCGTACAGCCCCATCGGGTTATCCGGGCCTGCTGGGAAGACCGCTGGCAGGATTTCCCCCTCGGCAGCATACTCTTCACGCATTTTGGCGGTCGGCGTCCAGGTTGGGCCGTCTTTCTTACGCTGTACGCTGGTCACCCAGTCCATTGGGGTGTCTTTACCCAACTGACCGATACCAATTGGTAGCACCACCACGGTATTGGTGCCTTTCGGGTAATAGTACAAACGCATTTCAGCGCTGTTGATGATGATGCCTTCACGCGGTGCACTCGGCAGAATCAACTGCTGCGGAATAGTCAGCGTGCTGCCCGGTAACGGCAGGAACGGATCCACGCCCGGGTTGGCTTCCAACATGTTGCTCAACCCCATCTGGTACTGAGCCGCAAAACTTTCCAACGGCAGTTTGCTGTCTGCTGGTACGGTAATCTGGATATTTTCCCCGACTAAGCGACTATTTTTAGCGGGTAAAGGGTATACAACGGCGAGGGCAGCCTGGCTAAACGCAGCCAGTGCCGTAAACAGGGTTAATAACGCGCGAATGCTCATTTTCATCTTCGTATTAGAGTGGTGGCCGCACTGGCTATGATTAATAAGTATTTATACCCGAGCTACTTCAAGTTGCAGGTAGGCGGCAACTGAGCGAAGCCCCAGGAGCTTGGTAAACCAAGTGACTGGGGTGAACGAAGGCAGCCAACCCCCCTGCGGCTTGAAGGGCGCCGGGTATAGCCGGCCAAGTGTGACCGGATGCGCATTATATGTGCACTTCCCCCCAAGAGTGAAACATTACTGGAGCAAATATCACACTTTTTTGTAGCCAGATGTGCTGCACGGTAAACTTTGTGTAGATATCGGCCCAGAAGCGCCAAATCTGAGCCAGATATTCGCCACCGGGCTAATCACTGTGCCAACCAACCACCGTCCATATTCCACGCCGCACCGCGCACCTGTATAACCGCATCGCTACACAGGAACAATGCTAATTCACCGAGTTGCTCCGGGGTGACAAACTCCTGCGAAGGCTGTTTCTCGGCCAGAAGATCGAAAAACGAGTGGGGCTGATCCGGCTGGCGCAGCACCAACTTTCTGCCGCCGCGCAGGCGCTGGTGGAGACCATCGAGCAAGGCGAATATTAGGCTTTTCGTCATCTGCACCATGAAAAACGCTCCCTTTCTTTATCAATAATGATTATCATTACCAAATAAGAAGATCGGCATGCAACGCCGTGACCGATCGAGATTTATCTTTGATTCAATGCTGAGCCTGAATTTGGCCGCTGAGCTTCTGCCCCGCGGCGATCTGTACTTTGATGAAATGGAGCTTGTATGAATGCTGTAATGACAATGGGCCGCCGGTTTAGCGGACGTGCGGTTTATCCTCTGTTACTCCTCACCACTCTGATGTTTACCACCCCGCTGCGAGCGCAGGCAGAACCGGAGTTACTGCGTAAGCCGATCGGCAAAGGGGCTTACGAGATGGTGTACAGCCAAAGCGAAAATGCGCTGTATCTGGCTACCTCGCAAAGCCGCAAGCTGGATAAAGGAGGGATCGTTTATCGCCTTGATCCGCAAACGCTCGATATCACGCAAGTTATTCATAACGATCTGAAACCCTTTGGTGCCGCCATCAATCACCAAACCGGCACGTTGTACTTTGGCAATACCGTCAATAATTCGGTCACCGCCATCGACAGCAAAACCGGCGAAGTGAAAGGCCGCCTGGTGCTGGACGCCCGCAAACGCTCAGATACGGTCAAACCGTTGGCCCCGCGTGAACTGGTGGCCGATGCCACTACCGATACCCTGTATATCACCGGCCTGGGGGAATCCAGCGTAGTGTGGGTGGTCGATGGTAAGGATCTGACTCTGCGCACCACCATCACCGAGACCGGCAAGTTCGCCACCGGTCTGGCATTGGATGCAGCGGCAAGTCGTCTGTATGTGACCAATGCCGAAAGCGAGTTGGTGACTATCGACACCAAAACCGACAAGGTTCTGTCACGCAAAAAGCTGGATGAGTCGAAAGAGCATTTCTTCCTGAATATCAGCCTGGATCCCGCCACGCACCGCGCATTTATCACCGACTCCAAACAGCCGCAGGTGTTGGTGGTGGATACCCGCAGCGGCAATATCTTGCAGAAAATCGACCTGCCAGAATCGCTGGCGGTGCTGTTCAATCCGACGCGTGATGAAGTGTATGTCACTCATCGCAAAGCAGGCTCGGTAAGCGTGATCGACGCCAAAAGCTACAAGTTGCTAAGCACCCTCAAAACCCCGGTTCACCCAAACAGCCTGGCGCTGTCACCGGATGGCCAGACCCTGTATGTGAGCGTGAAGCAGGCCTCCAGCCGCGATAAAGAAGCCACAGAGCCAGACGACGTGATCCGTATTGCGTTGAAGTAACCCCTTGGGGCGCAGCAGCGCCCCTCAGACGGCTGACAAAGCTGGTTATTAGGGGGAGCGTGCCGAAGGGGTCGTAACGGCGTAAGCCGTCGGAGTGCCCCTCGGTGCGCTAGACCCGAGTATCTCGGGCTAGAAGGCGACTTTGTCATCAACCTCTGGGGCGCAGCAGCGCCCCTTTCTCTTACCCCGCCCTCCAACGCCTGTTCATAGAACTGTCATTAAAAGCTGCTAATAAATTGCCGCGATAATTCATAGATTTATTAGGGAAGATTAGTAATGCTAAAAAATACAGCGCGCTCTGCAATCGCTATTGCCGTGATTGTTTCTGTCGCCCCCTCCTATTCCGTTGATAGCCGTACGATCAACGCCACAGAGCTGATCGCAGGCTTCAGCCAGCTTAACAACAGCGTGGAAGGGCGTAATGCCCTGACTGAAAACCTCAACACCTCAATCGCCATCAATAACGACTCTTCTACCGCACAGCGTGCCAGGGCGATTGCGGACAATACGATAGCGGCACTGATCGGCTCCATGGACAACGGCCTGCTGGTGGCCAATGCGCTGGGGCCGAAAATGAGCGCTATCTTCTCCGCCAACAACAGCATCAACGCGGCAACCTATAAGGCCAGCACCTTTTCCCCAAGCTTCGCGGCCCTGTTCTCGCAGGTGAATGCGCTGATCCAAATAGATTCGAGCTTTGCCAAAAACTATTTCGCCAATGGCAGCACCAACGGCAATCCGGCGATGCAGGCCACCGGCATCAGCCTGCCGGAAGGCGGGGTGTATAACGTCTACGATCTGGCTTACCAGCCTACGGAGGAAAACCGTAACACCGTAGGCGACTCACGCCCGGTGCAGGTTGCGCCAGACAGGATCGACAGCTTCAGCGCGCTCGATTTCTTCGGGGCACAGACCGACAGCGCGGTATCCATCCTGCCGACCCTCAAGGGAAATGCGTCTTTCCCCAGCGGCCATACCGCTTTCGGCTTTGCCAGCACCTATCTGTTTGCAGAAATGGTACCGGAACGTTTCCAAGAGTTTCTCCTGCGCGGCTCTGAATATGGCAACAGCCGCGTCACGCTAGGCGCTCACTATGCGCTGGACGTTATCGGTGCGCGCATTATGACCACCTACGCCATGGCGCAAATCCTCAACAATAACCCGGATTATTTGGGAAAAAACATCTCGGGGTTCTTGGGCGGGCCGATCACCACCACCAACGATTTTCAAACCTTGATGGCAGCGGCGCAAACGGATCTGCGCGCGTTGCTGGAACAAGGGTGCGGCACCACGCTGGCAGCCTGTTCCGCCGCCGACCAAGCGGAGCGCTTGCAGCAGGCGGCACGTAACAAGGCCGATTACACCTATCGCCTGACTTACGGCCTGGATCCGATCGGCCCCACCGATCTCGCCCCCGTGGTGCCGGAAGGGGCCGAAGTGCTGATCGCCAGCCGCTTCCCCTATCTGAGCGCCGAACAGCGGCGCGAAGTGCTCGCCACCACGGAGATCGAATCCGGCCACGCGCTGGATAACGGCTCAGGATGGGCGCGCCTCAATCTCTATGCTGCTGCCGATGGATACGGTGCCTTCAACGGCAACGTTGCCATCACCATGGACGCCAGCCAAGGCGGCTTTAGCGCCTACGACGCCTGGAACAATGATATCGCCGGTAACGGCAGCTTCGTGAAAAACGGGTCAGGCATCCTCGAACTTACCGGTAATAACCGTTTTTCAGGCACCACAGAGGTTGCTGGCGGCGCGCTGATCGTCAATGGTTATCACGGTAACTCTGCCGTCACGGTCGATGACGGCGCATTGCTCGGCGGTTCCGGCACGGTCGGTGCGTTGAACGCGCTGTCTGGAGCAGTGATCGCACCAGGTAACTCGATTGGCACCTTGCAGGTGGCTAATGACCTCACCTTCCAGCCTGGAGCGCACTATGCCGTCGAAGTCGCTGCCAATGGCAGCAGCGATCTGATCCAGAGCGCCGGGGCTGCCGTATTAAATGGCGGCGAAGTGGATGTTTCGCTGGAAAACAGCGGCAACCTGCTCAACCAGAGCGAAGTACGCAGCCTGCTGGGCCAGCAATACACCATCCTGACCGCACAGCAAGGCATCAGCGGGCAGTTTGACAGCGTACAACCGGATTATCTGTTCCTGGGTAGCACGCTGAACTATCAACCGAATCAGGTGACCCTGAACGTTGGGCGTAACGCCACCGCCTTCGCCGATGTGGCACAAACGCAGAACGAGCGTGCCGTGGCGCGCGCCGCCGAGACGCTGGGCGCAGGCAACCCGGTGTACGAAAGCATCCTGAGCAGCGGCGCACCTTGGGAAGCTCGACAGGCGTTTCGCCAACTGTCGGGGCAAATCCATGCCGATCTCGCCTCCGCCCAGCTGAATGACAGCCGTTACCTGCGTGAAACCCTGAACGGGCGGTTGCGTCAGGCCGCAGGGCTGGCCAGTTCGCCGGAGATCAAGGCGAACGAAGGCGGCGCCTGGGCGCAACTGTTAGGCGCTTGGGATCACGCCTCCGGTAATGCAAACGCCACCGGCTATCAGGCATCAACCTACGGAGTGCTGATGGGGTTGGACTCTGCCTATGCCGAAGACTGGCAGCTCGGTATCGCGACAGGTTATACCCGGACTTCGCTGGATGGCGGCTACGGTTCTAACGCTAACAGCGACAATTATCACCTGGGGATGTACGGCAGTAAGCAGTTTGATGAGTTGGCATTGCGCGCTGGCAGTTCCTATACCTGGCACCGCATTGATACCGCCCGCACCATCAACTATGGCGCGCAGTCAGACAATGCTTCGGCCAAATACAGTGCCCGCACCCAACAACTGTTCGCCGAGGCAGGCTACAGCATCAAAGCTGCAGAAGTGAACCTCGAGCCCTTTGCCAACTTGGCTTACATCAATTTCCAGAATAACGGTATTGCTGAAAATGGTGGTGCCGCTGCGCTACGTGCAGATAAGCAGCACACTGACGTGACGGTTTCCACACTGGGGTTACGTGCTGATACCCAGTTGCAAGCCGTCACGCTGCGTGGTGAATTGGGTTGGCAACACCAGTATGGCGAGTTAGATCGCGCTACCGGGTTGATGTTTAGCGGCAGCAGCTCATCGTTTGTGATCAACAGCGTGCCGGTATCCCGCGATGGCGCGGTGTTGAAAGCCAGCGCAGAAGTCGCCGTTGGCAAGAATGCAGCTCTGTCACTGGGCTACGGTGGTTTGCTCTCACAAAACCATCAGGATAACCGCGTTAACGCGGGCTTTAGCTGGCGTTTCTGATTATTTCACCAGCCCATACCGATGGATATGGGCTATTCCCCTACAAATATAATGGCTTATTTTCGGCCAGTATTAACCGCCTTGCCAATCCTACAAAATTAACGCCATCAAATTGTTTTTTATAACTTTATTTTTAAAAAATAAATATACGCATAACGCCCAACAAAATATCATCTCCCCCAAGCACAAGATAACTCTTATAGTGCGCCCTATCGGTGGAGCAAGCATTGAACGTAATACTCTTTATCTTCTGCAATCACCTCGTTAAAACAGAACACTACTGGTTAAACTTTATTATCACCCCTCTGGCCTGATAGAAAACCACTTCAGATTTGCTCAGAGTTTTAGGATTACATCATGAATCAAAAAAAGATTGTGCTGCAATGCGCTTGCCATTTTACGCGCATTGGGTTAGGTACGTTAATTAACAATACGTCCTTCGCTGAAAGCGTTAATTTTATTGACAGAGTCAATACCCAAGAAAATTTCGAATCAGATGTCAGTAATTTAACATCTGGAGATATCGTCATCATCGTATTACGCGATAATGACTATGATCCAGTTTCGCTGATCAATCTGGTTTATGAGCGTTTATCCAAAGTACCGCTAAACGGTAGGATATTATTCATCGGCAATATTGCCTATATAAATAAGTTTCGCTACTACCTTGCGAGCCTAAAAAATGCCTGGGCATTTATCGATATCTCAATGCCACTAAAGCAGTTACAGCAACAGTTGCAAAATGCAGCTTTAATGTCTACTGACATGTATCAGTATTCTCAACCGACCGCGACCACGCTCACACCACGTGAATTGACCGTGCTGTATCGAATATTGAACGAACAATCAATCCTTCAGATAACCAAGGAGCTAGGCATTAGTGAGAAAACGGTGAGCTGTCATAAACGCTCCGCACTCGTTAAGCTCAATGTTCGCTCGTTGAATCCTCTGCTGCTGGGTAAAGATAATAAAGAAAAAATGGAGCGTAAATTATCTCCATCACTGAATACCGAGCCCCCACAGAGAGGAAGAACTGTTTTACATACTATATTTGACGTGTTGTTTAAAAAGCCTCTCGCTCATCAAATTGCTACCGATAAAAACGAAAAATTTCATGACCAGGTAAAAAATTGAAGTATGGCGAATATACCCAAAATAATTCGAGTTGCTTGCAGGCGGCAACTGAACGAATCCCCAAGAGCTTACTCAAGTAAGTGACTGGGGTGAGTGAAGGCAGCCAACACCCAAGCAACTTGAAGTATGACGGGTATATATCCACGACATGGCAGGGATCCTGACCGAAGCCAACATCCTCGATCTGGTGGAACGCTACTGGCGGTTATGCAATTTAAAAAGTCATCCTCAGTAGATAAGGGGCGTCAGCGCCGGGCCGCTCTGTTGGCATTTTCCGCTTTCCCAGAACTGAAACATGTGACTCTGGTGGATGAAGACGTGGATATTTTCGATAGCGACGACATTCTGTGAGCAATGCAGGCTCGCTACCAAGGGGATGGATACCGTGTTTATTCCCGGCGTGCGCTGCCATCCGCTGGATCCGTCACAGATACCGGCCTATAGCCTGAGCATTCTACAGCAAGGTATCTCCTGCAAAACTCTGTTTGACTGCATCGTCCCCTTCCACCTGAAAAGCCACTTTGAGCGTTCGCAGTTCAAAGAAGTGGATGTGAAACGTTCCCTGCCTGACTTCGAATAACCGAGCAAGGACGCGGCTTTTGTGAGCCACGTCTCTCTTGGCAACTGGCTGAAAATCAGACGTATCCCCTCAGGATTGTCAAGTAACGTCAACCCAGGGCTGTCTATTCTGTCAATATCAGCTCAATCCGTCGTTAAACCCAGGTTTGCACACAATGCTTGCAAGCGCTCACTCACTTTCTCATCGGATTCATGACGTAAGCTCTCGACTAAAACTTGTGACATCTCGGGTAGCCAACCTGTGGAAGGCCACACATCCAAGGCATTAAGCGCCATATGGCGGTTGCGAATCACTTCGCTGCGTAACCCTACCGCCAGCAATGACCACCCCATTCCTGGGAATTTCTTCAGATCCTGCAGCACAAAATCCAATGCCTGATGCTGTCGATAAGCCAACCCAAGGCCCATCGACGTTCCCGGCCCAGAGGCAATTGCGTCTAAATCCAGCTGCTGTTCGGCCAGCCGTATTACCTTGGCGATGCGTTCAGGTTGGTCGGTCTGCATTAGCTGATACCAGTTGTTATCCTCTGGATCGGCTAACTGCCGCGAATAAATAGCCTCCCACGGATCCTGCTGACGCAAACGGCTGGCGGAAATTGCCAAGTTAAAAAGGTAATTATCACTTCCACGTAAGTTATTGGAGATGATATCCGGCCATTCCAGCCGTGCCATCACCGCCGTTGCTTGTTCAATCAACCTGTTGCACTGCGTCGGATCCCAGACACTATCCTCTTCGCTGCCTTGTTCCTGCGCAAAGCGCACAATATCGTTCGCTGCCAGATAATGCTGTATTTCCGACGGGTTAGCCGCCAGCACACAGCGCAAGTAACTTTCGCAAGCCAGTGCCCCATCGGCATAGTCGTTCATACACTGCGCCGGGCCGCCATTGATTAACGCCTGCAAAATCTCTGCAGCCCCCAATAATATCGACGCATCAGGGGATTGCTGCATCGCCTGGAGTAATTGCCCGTGAGTAGCACAATGCCAAGCGGTGTATTCATTCATCACCGCATTACGATAGCCTTCACGCAGCAACCAGTCGCGGCTTTGCTGACTCAGAGGTTCTGGCAAACGTTCGATCAGATGTATTCTTCCCCAGCCAAGGGTACGCTTGGCCAAAGCAAGCCAGACAAGCTCATATTCGTCCGCTGGCAGTATGACGCTCAATGCCACTGCCGCGTAAAGCGTAAATTCATCATGTGTCCCCAACGTGCTGAGTATTTGGCAACTTTTCTGCGTTGGGAAAAAGGCCAACAGCGCCATGGCTACCTTGACCACGTTGCGATCCGGGCTCTCCGTTGCCAGCCATTCCGTCAACACCTGTAACTTGTTGGCAGGCAGTTGCTGGTCTTGAGCAACCGCAGAGAGCAATGCATCGATATAATTGAGCGGAGAATCCTCAGATAACAAGCTGTAGAGCCGCTCGACATGCTGTGGTTGCGGCTTATGCAGCACATTTTTCAATGCGGTCATGATGGCCTCAACCGGTGATTCATCACCACCAGCCCCCATATGGTGACCAAAAACACCGTCAAGTGCCCCTGCCGACCAGCGGATTTTGCCATCAATGACCGGGGGTTCATCCGGTAAGATTTCTGCCTCTGCTGGCAACGGCTCAGTGCTATTTTGCCAAGCCGCCAACCAACGATAAATTGACGTGCTATCAGCAGCCCAAGGGGCTGGAAAATGAATTGAATCCTCTTTGCCTAAAAAGCGAGCTAACCATGCTTTCATTTTTTATCCTTATATCAGCGGGGAAATGCCTCTCCCCCGCAAATTACCGCATCACCGTCCGATAAAGCAGCTGATCTAACGATCGATCGCTGCGCGCTGGGCTTTCCGGCAAAGCCGTCTGCCGGGCATCTGCCGCCAGTTCCCTTGTGATAAACGCATGGATCGTTTCCCGCCGCTGGCCATATTCCGCCTCACCAGCACGCCGTTTCGCCACCAACAACTGGTGGATTTCTGCCAACAACAGCGGATCTTGCACCGTTCCGGCCAGCAGCCGATCAAAGCGCATCGGTGGTGCGCCCTTACCTGCCTCTATCCAGCGCACTGCCAGTAACGGGCGCAGTACGTAGAAATATTTCTTCAACCGCACCTGTTCACCCTGCAAATAACCACGAAAGTTTTTCCGCGCCATCGAAAGATAATGCCAACGCGCCCGCTGGGCGGAAAACCACTCCGGAACCACGCCACGTAACGCTGCTACGCTTTCAGCGGTTTCCTGATAGATTACCGGTGAATCCAGCCACTCGATCAGCGTCGGGTTAGCCCGTTTCAGCAAGCCCAGCGCTTTGCGCCATTCCCAACCACACACATCCAATTCATGATCGATCGGCAGTTCGATCACATCCCGCTGCGGTTCGACCCGCAGATACCACTCTGGCCGGTGGACATACAAAAAACGCACGTCGTAGTCGCTATCTGGCGAAGCAAACCCCCAACCTCGGCTGCCGGATTCGCAGGCGTACAGCACCCGCACATCGTAACGCTGCTCCACTTCACGCAGCACCTGCCTGACTTTTTCCCGCATGGCGCTGCCTACGCCATTTAACTGCTGTTCCATCATTCCTATCCTTTCACACACACCACCTGCCGCAGGGTATGCACGATCTCTACCAGCGAAGATTGCGCTGCCATCACGGCGTCGATGTCTTTATAAGCCATTGGGATCTCATCGATCACATCGCTGTCTTTACGGCATTCCACATGCTGGGTTGCCTGAATCTGATCGGCCACGGTGAAGCGCTTTTTCGCCGCCGTACGGCTCATGGTTCGCCCGGCACCATGGCTACAGGAACAGAAGCTTTCTTCGTTGCCCAAACCGCGCACGATAAAGCTTTTCGCCCCCATCGAGCCGGGGATAATCCCCATCTGCCCCTTTTGCGCCGATACCGCCCCTTTACGCGTCACCAGTACCGGTTCACCGAAGTGCGTCTCGCGCTGCACATAGTTATGGTGGCAGTTCACCGCCTCCTGCTGGGTGGTAAACGGCTTGGTCACGATGCGCGACAGCGCTGCCAGCACGTGTTCCATCATCACTTCCCGGTTATGACGGGCAAAATCCTGCGCCCAGCCAACCGCTTCCATGTAATCGTCAAAATGCAGGCTGCCCTCTTCGAAATAGGCCAGATTACGGTCCGGCAGGTTGGCGATATGCTGCTGCATATCCTGCTGCGCCAGAGCGATAAACAGCGAGCCGATGGCATTGCCCACGCCACGGGAACCGCTGTGCAGCATTACCCACACCTGCTGCGTCTCATCCAGGCAAATTTCAATAAAGTGGTTACCCGTACCCAGCGTTCCCAAGTGCTGATAATTGTTGGTTTTCAGCAACTGCGGGTATTTATCAGTCAGGCGCTTAAAACGCGGTGCCAAGGTGGCCCAGTGCTGATCCACCGTTTGCGGCGGGGTAGCCCAAGCCCCTTTATCTCTCTTCGAACGGGTTGAGGTACGGCCATGGGGCACCGCCTGCTCGATAGCGCTACGCAACCCCGCCAGACTATCCGGCAGATCGGCGGCCACCAGCGAAGTACGTACCGCAATCATGCCGCAACCGATATCCACACCCACCGCCGCAGGAATAATCGCGCCGCGGGTTGGAATGACGCTGCCAATGGTGGAACCTTTACCCAGATGCACATCCGGCATCACCGCCAGATGTTTGAAAATAAATGGCATTTTCGCCGTATTCAGCAATTGCTCACGCGCTTCTGGCTCAACGGGCACGCCTTGTGTCCACATTTTGATCGGTGCGCTGTTAACCGGTGCCATCAATTCATAATTATTTTTCATTGTGTTAGTCATCCTTTTTCTTTTGACCCGATGGATATAGCGAAAGGCGTGCCAACTCGAAATAAAACAGCCAAAAATAATTTAATTAACTGATATTTAAAAAATAAATAATTCTTCACATTCTACTGGAGCGATCGTCAACAAGCCGGTATTTTATCTTGCAGGATAGCTATTTATCACAAGGGATAAGATGAAGCGTAAGGTAGTGATTGGCGTTCTGGGTACCACGTTGGATAGGCGTGGCAAGCGGGAAAACCGCTGGAGCAAATGGCGGCCTACGGTGGGGCTGTGTCAGCAAGCCGATCTACCGATCGATCGCCTGGAACTGCTGCACCAGCCGCGTGATAAAGGTATGGCTCAGCAGGTGGCAGAAGATATCGTAGCGGTGTCGCCTGCCACCCAGGTGGTGCTGCAACAGGTTGCGCTAAAGGATCCCTGGGATTTGGAAGAGGTGTACAGCGCCTTTCTGGATTTCGCCAGCCGCTATCCGTTTGATACCGAGAACGAAGATTATCTGGTGCATATCACCACCGGCACGCACGTGGTGCAGATTTGCTGGTTCTTGTTGACGGAAGCACGTTACCTGCCCGCTCAACTGCTGCAAACCGCCCCCGGCGAAAAAACCGACCGCCCTGCACCACAGGGGGTCTACTCGGTGATCGATCTGGATCTCAGCCGCTATACCGCCCTCACCAGCCGTTTCCTGCATGAGCAGCAGCGCTCGGTATCCTTCCTGAAATCCGGCATTGAGACGCGTAACACCACCTTTAATGCCCTGATTGACCAGATCGAACGCGTTGCCCTGCGCTCCAATGCTCCGCTGCTGCTCACCGGGCCTACCGGCGCGGGTAAATCCTTTTTAGCCGAGCGTATCTATCAACTGCGGCACTCACGCCACTTGGTCAAAGGCCGTTTTGTAGCAGTGAACTGCGCCACCCTGCGCGGTGATAACGCTATGTCTACGCTGTTCGGCCATGTGAAAGGTGCCTTTACCGGTGCCTTACAGGCCCGCGCGGGCCTGCTGCGTGAGGCCGACGGCGGTGTGTTGTTCCTGGATGAGATCGCCGAGTTGGGGTTAGACGAGCAGGCAATGCTGCTGAAAGCCATTGAAGAGAAACGCTTCTTCCCTTTCGGTTCCGACAAAGAAGCCAGCAGCGACTTCCAACTGATTGCCGGTACGCATCGCAATATGCGCGACTGGATCGCCCAAGGGCGTTTTCGCGAGGATTTATACGCACGTATCAATATGTGGACCTTTCCGCTGCCCGGCCTGGCGGAGCGCCGTGAAGATATCGAGCCGAATATCGATTACGAATTACAGCGCTTTGCCCGCAGCAACCAGACGCAGGTACGCTTCGACAAACACGCCCGGCAGCATTACCTGGCCTTTGCCCGTTCCCCGCAGGCGGCCTGGCGCGGTAACTTCCGCGAGCTGGGTTCCTCCATCGCCCGTATGGCAACGTTAGCAGAGCAAGGGCGCATCACCCAATCGTTGGTGGATGAGGAAATTGCCCGGCTGAAACTCCACTGGCAAGACGCCCCTGCAACACAACTGCCCGCCGAACTGGCTGATATCGATCTGTTTGAGCAAAGTCAGTTGGAAACGGTGCTTAAAGTGTGCCGAGCTTCCTCTTCGCTTTCCGAAGCCGGACGGCAACTGTTTGCCGTTTCGCGCCAGCAGAAAAAGCAGCCCAACGATGCCGACCGGCTGCGGAAGTACCTGGCGCGCTTCGGTTTAAGCTGGGATGAGGTGCGGTTGCCGTAACCTGCCAAGCGTGGCCTAGTGCATCCGTGGGGCATACTCTGCCCCCAAGTCAACATTACCTAACCGCTCATCTTCCGATTCCAACCGTTCATCCGCGTATTAAACCACTGACTGAAAATCAGATGTATTCCCCTCCCCAGGCTAGTGATGATGGGCTGTTCCTCTACCTACCCCTTAACACCGGGGGAAGACGTTACAACACCTATGTATGACAACAGGCCGCTGTTTGCCTGCAATAACAAATAACCAGATTGATCACTCATTTTTTACAGATAGGAATAAGGACACCTCAATGAAACGCGAGGGAATTTTAAAACATATCCCATGGATATTATTAGGAATACTGGGTGCTTCCTGCCTGGGCGTGGTGGCATTGCGCCGTGGCGAGAGCATCAGTGCGCTGTGGATCATCGTGGCTTCGGTGGCGGTGTATCTGGTGGCGTATCGCTACTACAGCCTCTACATCGCCACCAAGGTGATGCAACTGGACGCCACCCGCGCCACACCGGCGGTGGTGAATAACGATGGCCTCAACTATGTGCCAACCAACAAGAACGTGCTGTTCGGCCACCACTTTGCGGCAATTGCCGGTGCTGGCCCGCTGGTTGGCCCGGTGCTGGCGGCACAGGTCGGCTACCTGCCCGGCACGCTGTGGCTGCTAGGCGGCGTGGTGTTGGCGGGGGCGGTACAGGACTTTATGGTGCTGTTTATCTCCTCACGCCGTAACGGTGCTTCTTTGGGCGAGATCATCAAAAAGGAAATGGGCCCAATACCTGGCACCATCGCGCTGTTTGGCTGCTTCCTGATTATGATCATCATTCTGGCGGTATTGGCGCTGATCGTAGTGAAAGCCCTGGCAGAAAGCCCGTGGGGCGTATTCACCGTCTGTTCCACTGTGCCAATCGCGCTGTTTATGGGCGTGTATATGCGCTTTCTGCGCCCTGGCAAGGTGGGTGAAGTGTCGATCATCGGTATCGTGCTGTTGATCGCCTCCATCTGGTTCGGCGGCGTGATCGCCCAAGACCCCTACTGGGGCCCGGCGCTAACCTTTAAAGACACCACCATCACCTATACGCTGATTGGTTATGCCTTTGTTTCTGCCCTGCTGCCGGTGTGGCTGATCCTGGCACCGCGTGATTATCTGGCGACCTTCCTGAAAATCGGCGTGATCGTCGGGCTGGCGATCGGCATCGTGATCCTCAACCCTGAGCTGAAAATGCCTGCGGTGACGCAGTTCATCGACGGTACTGGTCCGGTGTGGAAAGGCACTCTGTTCCCGTTCCTGTTTATTACCATTGCCTGCGGCGCCGTTTCTGGCTTCCATGCGCTGATCGCTTCCGGTACCACACCTAAGCTGCTGGCCAGCGAAACCCATGCGCGTTTTATCGGTTACGGCGCGATGCTGATGGAGTCCTTCGTCGCGATTATGGCGCTGGTAGCGGCTTCGATCATCGAGCCTGGCCTGTATTTTGCCATGAACACCCCACCGGCTGCGCTCGGCATCACCATGCCAGACCTGCACCGCTTGGGGACCGAAGATGCGCCAATGATCATGGCCTCTCTACGTGACGTAACCGCCCATGCAGCGGCTACCGTCAGTTCCTGGGGCTTTGTGATTACCCCAGAGCAGATCCTGCAAACCGCCAAAGACATCGGCGAACCTTCGGTACTGAACCGTGCCGGTGGCGCACCCACTCTGGCAGTCGGTATCGCTCACGTGTTCCACCAGGTCATCCCTGGTGCGAATATGGGCTTCTGGTACCACTTCGGTATTCTGTTCGAAGCGCTGTTCATCCTGACCGCTCTGGATGCGGGTACCCGTTCCGGCCGCTTCATGCTGCAAGACTTGTTGGGTAACTTCGTCCCATTCCTGAAGAAAACCGATTCGCTGGTGGCCGGTATTGCCGGTACTGCGGGCTGCGTTGGCTTGTGGGGTTACCTGCTGTATCAAGGCGTGGTCGATCCGCTCGGCGGCGTGAAGAGCCTGTGGCCGCTGTTCGGCATCTCCAACCAGATGTTGGCGGCCGTAGCACTGGTCCTGAGCACTGTGGTATTGATCAAGATGAAGCGCACCAAGTACGTCTGGGTGACCGTGGTCCCAGCCGTTTGGCTGCTGATCTGTACCACTTACGCGCTGGGTCTGAAGCTGTTCAGCGACAACCCGCAGTTGGAAGGCTTCTTCTTCCAGGCCAGTCTGTACAAAAACAAAATCGCCGAAGGCGGTACTGAACTAACCGCACAGCAGATTGCCAACATGAACCATATCGTGGTGAACAACTACACCAACGCCGGTTTGAGCATTCTGTTCCTGCTGGTGGTCTACAGCATCATCTTCTTTGGCATCAAAACCGCCATGGCGGCGTACAAAAACCCGCAACGAACCGATCAGGAAACGCCATACGTGCCGGTTCCTGAGGGTGGCGTCAAAGTTTCGTCGCACCACTGATGGTGATTTAATAGATACCCTGCATAATGAAAGCTAATTAGTACCCAACGGATTTCAAGCCACAGCTAGGCGACAAGATCGTTAATCCCCAGGAGCTGACTCAGGTCAGTGACTGGGGTTCACGAACGCAGTCAACAACGCTGTGGTTTGAAAGACGAAGGGTAGGGGGTATTTTTCTTTGGAGAAGAACCATGTTCGGCAACCTTGGCCAGGCAGGTAAATATCTCGGGCAGGCAGCACGCATGTTGGTGGGCGTACCTGACTACGATACCTATGTCCAGCACATGCAAGACAATCATCCGGATAAACCGATGATGACTTATAAAGAGTTCTTCCGTGAACGCCAGGAGGCCCGCTACGGTGGCAATGGCAAAGGTGGCATGCGCTGCTGTTAGTGAACATCAATAAGGACAAAAGATGAAACCCATCGCAGTCACCATCCTGACGGGCTTTTTGGGCGCGGGTAAAACCACCCTGCTGCGCCACATTCTGAACGAAAACCACGGTTACAAGATTGCCGTTATCGAAAACGAATTCGGTGAAGTGCCGATCGACAACGCCCTGATTGGCGATCGCGCCAGCCGTATCACCACCCTCAGCAACGGCTGCATCTGTTGCAGTAAATCCAACGAGTTGGCGGATGCACTGCTGGACTTGCTGGATGCGCTTGATCAAGGCCAACTGGAGTTTGACCGGCTGATCATCGAATGTACCGGCATGGCCGATCCCGGCCCGATTACCCAGACTTTCTTCTCGCACGACGTCATCTGCGAACGTTTTCTGCTGGACGGCATCATCACGCTGGTGGATGCGGTGCATGCTGAACAGCAACTGAACCAGTTCACCCTCTCGCAGGCGCAGGTAGGCTATGCCGACCGCATTTTGCTGACCAAAACCGATGTCGCACCCAACAACGAAGCACTGATCCAGCGTTTGCAATTAATGAACGCCCGCGCACCGATTTATCACGTCACCCATGGTGATATCGATCTGGCTGTCTTATTCGATATTGAAGGTTTTGTGCTTAACGATCGCCTGAACGTGGCTCCTCCGGCACTGCTGTTTCGGCGTATCCCGCAACCGCAGAATAATATCCGGTCGATTGTGGTGTATCAAGACCAACCGCTGGAACTGATGCAAATTTCCGCCGTGATGGAAAATTTACTGCTGAAATTCGCTGATAACCTGCTGCGCTATAAAGGCATGTTGTCGATTAAAGATGAATCACGTCGCTTACTGTTCCAGGGCGTACAGCGCTTGTATAACGCCGATTGGGATCGCGAGTGGTTACCGGACGAACCGCGCCAAAGCACGCTGGTATTTATTGGGGTCGACTTGCCCGAGGAAGAGATTCGCGGTGCATTTGCGGCGTTGGAAGGGGAGTTTATGAATTAAGGGTTTCTTCGCCGCAGGCAAATCCTCCGATCAAACAACTCCCTGCTATACTTTTGGCATATTCCCCCGTTTTTAGCGGGGTGTGGGCGCATGGATGCTTCATTGTTTTTTTCTTAAACGATGCGGAAGGTGCCTTATGCCATACCTACCCAAGATAAATCATCTGAGAGTCTTCGAAGCCATTATTATGCACGGCAGCATCCGGGCTGCCGCAAAAGCCCTGAACCAGACACAGCCTGGTATAACGCGTACTCTCCAGGAGCTCGAAGCAACGCTCGGCGCAACGTTGATGGTCAGAGGAACCCGCGGTATAGTCCTGACTGATGCCGGAAGGATCTTCGAAAAACGGATGAAGCTGGTGCTATATGAGTTGGAGCGTGCCGTAGACGAAATAAAACAAATTAATCAATCACAGCATGGCACCGTTTCATTCGGGTGTTCTCATCTCAAGACACTGAGGATTATTCCTAGTGTTATGCAACGTATTAATAAAACTTATCCCAAAGCCCAAATTTCTCTTTTTGAAGGACAACAGTCTGAGCTATTACCCTCGCTGCGAGTGGGTAGACTGGACTTTTTTATCGGCATCATTTCCGAAGAGATATCTTTGGGCGAATTTATCGAAGAACCCTTGATGACTTGCCCATTTGGCGTGGTTGCCAGGAAAGGGCACCCCCTGGCGCACTGCACTTCACTTGAAGAATTACGCAACGCCAAATGGTATCTCCCCGTAGCCGATGCCGGGTATTACAGCCATCTTGAAGCGGTCCTTTTTCCCTCAGGAAAGGGGCCTGAAAACATGATATTGAAGGGGGATTCCTTTACTGTCGGTGAACGACTGGTGCTGGAGGCAGATTATCTGGTAATTGCTCCGCTGGCGATGCTCGATATCGATTATATGAACGATCGATTTTGCATTATCCCTGTGAAAGAAAAATTCCCTCATGGCCAATACAGCCTACTCTATCGTCAAGATGCATCTTTGACCCCGCTAGCCAAACATTTGATCAGCGAAATTCGCCTGGAATGCGGCAAGCAGGTGATTCAGAAAATAAACTGACCGGCT
Source organism: Serratia sp. HNCC26DJ206 (assembly GCF_057180605.1). Taxonomy (NCBI): domain Bacteria; kingdom Pseudomonadati; phylum Pseudomonadota; class Gammaproteobacteria; order Enterobacterales; family Yersiniaceae; genus Serratia; species Serratia sp. HNCC26DJ206. Next base: position 10,823 of record NZ_JBXUGP010000018.1, on the reverse strand, counting down.
CAGGCAGGCGCAATTCAGAACTATTGCGGCAGGTAATTTAAATATCAGCGCTACAGAAGCAGCTGAAAAGTGCAGGCTTTAATTTGAGTACTGTTCAGTCAGGGATGACACATGAAATATGCAGTACCGCTTCCAGTAGAGCCCCACCCTTGCTCGCGGTGCAAGCAACCACCAGCAACACTGACGAATAGTGAAGCGATATGTTGGTTTTATCAAACACGGCTAATTTATTCTATTGACAGGCCTGAAGATTATCTGGCTTAGTATTTCCCGTAAATAGTCTGCATTACAGTGTGCCATTAACCGGTGAAGTACCGCCACAGAACGTTAAATACGCCTCTCAGCTACCGGGATTTACAGCGCGCGTAAAAATACCGTTTTCTTACTAAATTGAGTAATTTCATGTAAACCCCTCCAATTTTAATTGAAATTATTTTTTTATCACTCTGTTTAATAATGAATTTAACCAATAAATGCTTTTTTGGCATCACACAAAACAAAATATCATCTTCCCACTACCCGAGATAAATCCTATAGTGCATTTACATCACTAGAGGGAAGTAACTTTTCCCTCCGTAGAATTTTTCCCATACAAAAACAGGGGTGACCTCAGGCACCATAAATTGCATTACTGCTATAAAACACATGCATAATAAAAATTGGTTAGACACACGTCACATGAGGCAGCCTATTACCGGTGGGGAAAACCACCACCTCACAGCTCAAGATGCTCGTGAATATAAGGAATGAAAAACATGGAAAGTATAAAAATATTACTGCAGTGCCCTTGTGAATTTACTCGAGTTGGAATAATGGATTTATTAAACTCCCATGACCCTGACTCGAAAACCAATATGATCGTCAACGTCAGTAACCTTGAGCAAGCTGAAGATGTATTAGTCATGAATACTAATTTGGATATTATCATCCTGACATTAAGCAGTCTTTATTACAATGCCGTTGAGCTATTGGATGTACTGAGCCGTCGTATTCCTCTACATCATCCTGATAGCAAAATAATTATTTTTACAGATAATAAGTGTATCGGGGCATTAAAACGCCATCTGAAAGGGCTAGAGAATATTGGTACCATTCTGGAAATTAACGTGCCTATTGAAAAAATACAGTGTGAGCTTTCAAAAGTAGGCAAACCAGAAAAAGCGTTAAACAAGCCAGTAGCCAACGTAAATTGCGTACTCTCTGCGCGCGAATTAACAATACTCAAAAAATTACTACATGGAAAAAGCATTTCGCAAGTAGCAAAAGAGCTTTCTCTTAATTACAAAACCATTAGTCATTATAAACGCTCGGCAATGAGTAAATTGGGAATCAGGACTCTTCACCCGCTGTTTATTCCCTTTTGAAAGCAAAGCTGATTATTTGGCCAAATGAGATAACATTTTAATCAAGATAGTGTATCCCATCATGTTTTTATGCAACTCACTTTAATCACCGTGGAGTAAACACTCCAGAAAGCCCAGTTAAAACCAGGTTAATTGACACCATAAAAAATATCAGAAAATTTTCTTGTTAATTTTACTACGTTGCTGATGGAATATAATAGAAATGGATAGAATTCTCATGACACGATTACCCAAAATTCACCAGATCAATATTTTTCTAAAGATAATCGAATGTGGCAGCATTCGTGCGGCAGCGATTGAACTCAAGCAAACTCAACCCGGTGTCACGAGAGCGATAAAAGAGCTCGAGAAAACATTAGGCAGCCCATTATTTATTCGGGGCAGCCGTGGCATTGTCCTCACGGAAATGGGACGGATTTTCGAGAGCCGTGCGCAACTCATCATGAAAGAACTGGAACGAGCCGTTAATGAGATCGAAATCATCAATGGGGCATCACAAGGTGCTGTAACATTAGGATGTTCGTCATTATTGCCTTTCACGATCCTGTCATCCTCCATACAGAGATTTCAGCAGCGTTATCCTAATGTAAAAATCTATATCACCGAAGGACAGGTATCAGAACTGCTTCCCGCCTTGCGTGAAGGCGAGTTGGATTTTATTATCGATGCCATATCTGCGGATTTCACGCTTAGTGATATCACTATAGAGCCATTTTTTAAGACATCGGCGCATATTTTCACCAACAAGAAACATCCACTGGCACACTCTACCTCACTGGAGGATCTTAAGTATGCCAACTGGTGTCTACCTTCATCAAAAATTGGTTATTATGACAGGCTAAACTCGAAACTTTTCTTTGACGATCACGAAAGAGCTACGACCGTGGTACGTTCCAATACTATGATCATGGCATTGCAGATGGTATTAAATGAAAATTATCTTACCGTGGGCGCCAAAGAGATTCTCAAAGTCCCTTATTTCAATAAAGATTTGCACCCTATCTTGATAAAAGAGACATTACCCGATATTGACTATAGTTTTATTTACTCTCAGCGCTTCCCGTTGACTCAGATAGCGAGAAAATTCATCAACAAATTAAGATATGAATATGATGATTATCAATAGCAATATCAACTCTATAAATGCCAAAAATTTATTTATAAACTTGCATTGCGCCTATTTATGACTGGGAGATATGGCTTTATTTATGTGAATCTTTATAGCATGAACAATCAGTTTTCGGGTATTTTCTCTATAAAAAATCATAGAAATAACTCAAGTGTTACACTAAATTTTCCGAGCCTACCTCTGTTGCTGGCTCTTTATTCTTCGTCAAAAAACACTTTCTAAGGATGATGCCTCTAATTGGTTGAATCCGCTCTATAATGCCTGCTTTTGAGGTTCTTCCATGATCAGCGTTAACGTTCATTGACACTTACCGCCCCCTTGCAACTCTACTCCGGTTTACCGCCACGGGCAGGGCCCTAGCAACAAGATAGCGAAGCAGATCAAAGCCCTACGCAAGCGTCTCAGATTGGCATTGGAGCGTGGATTACAGGTGAACTTGCTGGATGGGCTTTTCTGGCTGGGTCAGCGTATCACTGCTGATGTCTTGAAACTTCGGCAATCTAGCATAGCGATTGGCACGCATGGGGTTGAGGTTTTTGACACACTGACCGGCACGTACAGAAATACTTCAGCATATCAACTCGAATTAATATCAACCAAAGGTAACGCTTGACGCCATAAGCCCAAACGATAATTTACGGTCATCATGTTGAAAGTAAAATACGCCCCCCATTGTTCCTCAATGAGGGGCGTAGAGTTAGAACATAATGCGGAATCCACTGGTGGCATTCAGCGGGCTTTCCACCTTGTTACCATTCAGATAATTGATTTCGGCGTAAACGGCTGTGTTCTTGGTGATGTTGGCACTGACACCCAAGCCATACTTACCGACATTACCGGAGTAGTTATTATCCAAGGTAATATCGTTGATGGTCACCGTATTGTTACGGGTGAATTCACGAGCGATGGCCAGTTTGGCGTAAGGTACTACCTCAACCTCTCCCAACGTCAACTTGGTACTCAGGAGTGTTCCCAATTCACCCTGTACACTGTTGGCGGCATGAACAGCGGATTGCATACCGTTACTCAAGGTATAATCAGCAGCACCAAGGCGTGAGTAATTCACTTTGCCATAGGGTTCCAGAGCGAACAGGCTGGAAAGGGGCAGTGTGTAACCGGCTTCCAACGAGGCAGTAAAGGTACTCTGACTGTAATCCCCTTTGCCGACAGCGCCATCATTCATACGGGCACGGACTGTCTGGCTCAGACGGTTGCCCTTCAGCACGCTATCCAGATACCAGCCAGAGTTAGCCAGATAGCTAGCGTACAGGCCACCGCTGTAGCTCGCCACATCGCCGTTACCACCTAGGTTGAAGCTGACGTTGGACTTGCTGTATGCCGTAAAGGCACCCAGCAACCATTTACCCTCAACCATATCCAATGATTTGTCGGCACCAATCTCCATACCGTTCAGCGTATTTTTGAATGACGCATAGCGGTGATCGTTCAATCTACTGTCGTCACTCAGATAGCGAGCCCAGACGCCAACGTCTGCCACGCTGCTACGCAGGTTGCCTTGCCGTTGGCGCAACGTGCTCAGTTCAGTATTAAGAATATGCTGTGACGCTGCCGCCATGCTCAGCACGCCTTGCGCACTGGCGCTGAGAGTGGGAGCAGAAACCGGCGTGGGTTCGATAGGGGTAGGCCCAGGCGTTGGGAGAACTCCGGGAGCCACATTGTTTTGCTCTGGCACGGTTCCCGCCTGACCACCAACCAGATACCATTGGGTATGACCATCCTGGGCGGTGTTATACAGCCGATATTGATAGACACCGGCTTCAACGATCCCCCCCTGATTCAGCAGGTTAAACTTGGCATCGCCACTGTTGATGTAGACCAACGGCACATTGACGGGAAAACCAATCTCCCGTCCACTGTCTTGAACCAACAGACCAAACTGACCGGTGGCGCGTTGTGTTACTCGCAGACTGTCACTCACACCATCTGCCAGGCTACTGGTGAGGATAAAGGTCCCTTGGCCAGAGAGGTTTTCAACGTCCAGGCGGTTAACCTGGTCAGCTGAAATATAAGGGATCATCTCAAGGCTGCCCCCCTGCATGGTTAAAGTACCAACCTGGGTGACCATCACGGGGCCAAGCTGCGTTGCGGGTGGCGCGGTGCCCAGATCGCCTTGTTGTCCAAACCAGGAAGGACCTATTGTGACCTTGCCTGCGATCGTCAGGTTTTCGAGGCTGATATTGGTTGGGGTAGCGGGCGCATTAGAGGTGACATCAATCAGCTTGCTATCGGTGTTGGCGATATACAGATCCCCTCCTGCTCCTACCATCAACTCTCCCAGCGAACGGCTATTGGCCTCCATTGACATATGGCCGCCACTATTAATCAGGGTGTTGCTGATAGTACCCAGAGGATTGACCGACAACCGCCCGCCTTGGTTGACCACGGTATCATTTGCTGTTGAACCGTCTTTAACCTGTAGCCAACCGTCCTTATTGACGGTGATGGCGTTCCCCTGAGATGAGTCAGCAAGTTCAATCATGCCGTTGTTATAAACGATACCGTTATTAACAATACCCTGAGTCACAAACTGTGAAGCATAGGGTGAAGTTTCAGTTGTTTTAAAGACGGATTCATTATTGACGGTAATTCCATTGACTTGCTGGGTATAGGCCAGTGCCTGAGTCGCCAGCCCGCAATAGCAGAGTGTTATCGCCAGTGTTAAAGCGTTTTTTTTCATCCATGCCTCAGAGAATAATTACATTGGACCGTGGATCGTTTCCCTCTAGTCTCGTAAGACTCGCCGATGTTGGCCCTTTACAGGCACGATATCGGGAAAACAATCCTGGTTAAAAACTGACGGAAAAAAGAGGATTAAGCTGACACTGGAATTGAACTAGGTGTGCATCCATGCTTTACCGCCATAGGATGGCAGATGGCTCATTAAAAGCATACTGACCTCCATGGGTTGTGGCTATAAACCGGGCAGGAGTATAGGGTAACACCTCGTGCATGTTCAACCATTTCGCTGTCATGGTGAGGGATTCGGTAGAGCGATGGGGAGGCTCTCGTACCGTGTTGATTGCTCAACCTTGGAATTTTTACTAACTCAAAAAGCCGTCATCTCAACGTGACGTATCAGATCACAATCGCGACTGACGCCTTTGCAACTGACATCGTTACCGACCCTGACTCATCCATCTCCAGCTATCCCGCCAATCCGCTCCCCCGACCTCCCCAACTCATGCACCCCTGCCTGAACCCCTAAAAATCTTTTTTTACGCCACCGGTCATGGATATGAACCCTAATCCACCGGAGACCCTGCAAATGAACCCGACTTTCAATCCCTTCTGGCAACAACGCATCAACGACACCTTCCTGAACGCCCTTGAGGCCTACGCCCGTGTACTGATGCTGCGGGTTGACTTGCGCATCCCTGACGCCCCAGCGGCCAGCGATGCCGCTGTGATATCTCGTTTCACCGACGCTCTGAAGGCCCGCATAGCCGCATACCAGCAGCGTAAACAGCGCGAAGGCAAACGGGTACACCCAACAACCCTGCGTTTTGTCTGGGCCAGAGAGTACGGGCCGGTCAACGGTAAGAAACATTATCACGTTGTTCTGCTGCTGAATCGCGATACCTGGTGCAGGCTCGGTGACTACTGCGACCCAGACTCACTGGCGGGAATGATTAAACAGGCCTGGTGCAGCGCACTACAGGTTGATCCACAGCAGTATTTCACCCTGGCGAACTTCCCTGAAAATCCGGCGCTGTGGCTTGACCGGGGAAACCCTGAGCAATTGCAGCAGGGATTGGCAAGGGCAGACTACCTCGCCAAACACGACACCAAAGCGAGCGGTCACAGGGAACGCAACTTTGGCTGTAGCCGGGGCTGAACGACTGCCTGACAGGCCCGACACTGTCTGGCCAGAGCACACCGGTTTTTTTTAACAAATGTCGCCTATCTTCTGAGGCGAACCGAGTTATCAGTGATTCAACCAGTATCGGACGTCTCCCAATATTCACCATTCAGCCAGGGAGATTGACCCTATGACGACCCCTAACACCGCCACTCAGTTTTGTGCAGAAGACCCACTTGTCGACATGACGTTCATCACCACCTACACCGGCATGACCGACAAATGGTTTTATAAACTCATCAGCGAAGGTCAGTTTCCCAAACCGATCAAACTCGGCCGTAGCTCCCGCTGGTTTCACAGCGAGGTGCATACCTGGATGCAGGAGCGGATCGAACAATCCCGTGGACCGTCGTTGTGAGTCAACAGGTTGAATTTGTTAGATACAAATCAACGCGGAGTCCATGGTGAGCTTTGGATGGCAAACGCAGGGGTCAGCCTGCCTTTCCTTCCAATAACGCAACAGTAGCCTGTAGAGGAGCAAATAAAGCCTATTCCATACAGTGAGTTATCTTATATCTCGATGACTGTTCCTTTTCGCCCCACACCGTAACGCTCCATATACCCCGATAGCCCGCGTTATCCTCTGAGGCTCTCGGTTGGCGTCTGGCTGTCTGCTCTGCTGTGAGGCAACCCAAGGATGATTTGAATGAAAGAAACCAAAACCCGTTATGATGAACTGCTCAAATACTACCAGACCTGGTTGACGGATTTCACCCGACTGGCGGTACGTCGAGGCATGTGTCACCAGAATATCTATTTCAGTCACAACCTGATGGTGGATTGCCTGCGCTTTCCCGGTGAGGAGCCGTTGATTGCGGTTGTGCCCCAGTCCCTGTATCGCCTGATCAACGGTAAAACAGAGCCTGTTCGGGTGTCTGTTGAAGATGATATGGCGGTGAGTCTGGATACGCAGGAATACCTGTTATGTCATCATCCTTTGCTGGAGGGGGTTTTGCTCAGCGAGTGCCTGCGCCTGAAGCAGCGCTCACTGGCGAACAAACTCACCAACCTGTTTCAGCAGTTTAGCGGAACGGAAATCCGCCTGAAACTGGTCTGGCTATGTTGGTACGACTTGATGCTGGGTGCACCCTTAACGGATTGGGTCGACAACCTGAAGTTTAAAACGAAGGAAGAAATGCATCACTGGATCAATACCCGGCAAAATGAGGATTGGGCACTGACCCGCCTGATGGATGAATATGTGACGTTTTCCCACCGAGCAACCACAGACAGCAGCCGACCGGCTTTTTCCTGACGACGCTGACGGAAGGGTATCACCACGCTGCACAGCCACTCTGAGTCTGTTTCGTACCGAGAGTCAGCCACCACCGTTCTTTGTGGTCTCACACCTTACAACCCCATCAGACAGCCAGCGTCACTGCCCGATAACCTTGGCGGCGTCTGGCTGTCTGCCAATCCTCTCTGGACCATTGCTATGAGCAAAATGAAAAGCCGTCATGATGACCTGCGAGGGTACTGCCAGACCTGGTTGACCGATTTCACCAAACTCCTGGTTTGCCAGGGCATGTGCGACCCGCAGACCCACACCTACCACCGACTGGTGGTGTCCAGCCTGCGTTTTCCCGATCGTGCCGAGGTGGCCATTGTCCCGGAATTTCTTTACCGGCTGGTTCTCCCCAGTGAGCTCTTGGTCGACGACCGGACATGCAGCCTGGAGATGGACAGGTATTCGCTGCTGCACCACCCGATGCTGGAAGGAGTCTTGTTAAGTGAATGCCTTCGCCTCAAGCAATATTCACTGGCGAACCGGCTGGGTTCGCTGTTTCGTCAGTTCGGCAACAGTGAAATCAAGCACAAGCTGGTGATGCTGAGTTGGTACGATTTGTTGGTTGGTTACCCACCACTCGACGGGATCGAGACGCTGAAATTCAAAGCATCTTCCGATCTCAACGACTGGATTAACCAGCGGCAGGCAGAAAACACCACACTGACGTTCATGATGGATGAGTATGTGCTGTTAAACAGCCCCAGTTGCCAAAGATCGCCTAACGGTGGCGTCAGCGCCCCACACGGCAGCAGACTGAGTGAGCCACCACCCGTATAAACGCCGCCGTGTTACCGTAGTTAACCCGCCCGTTGCCTCACATCGCTTTGCTCATCTCTGGGTCCGAAAAGCCGACGGGCTCTGTGCCCGTTGCCACACCGATACCATGGAGAACGCTGCCCTACCGGTGAGCACAGTGCCGACGTTCTGGCTGATTGAACTGTGGCGATCATCTCCCTACCAGGAACCGCACTATGCAATTTAAAAAACTGCGCGAAGCTTATAACATCCACGGAGAACTAATCCAGGCTGACACGTTGTCCCCTGGCAATACGGTCGACTATTACTGTGGCGATTGCCGTAACCGGTTGGTACTGCACGTCACACACACCGAAGGGCGATACTTCGAACATGACCTGGAGCAGGCAGACATTAAGACAGCCCAGGATTGCTGCTACCGTCTGACCCAGGGCGAACATCATGCGTCCCCCAACGTTGAGCGAGCGCTTGTGACTGTGTTGGGTAAACCAACGGCCCAACTTTACTTTTGTGTACTGTGCGATAAGCAGTACGAAGGGCTGAAAACCTGCCCCAATTGCAAAGATCATAACTACACCACCGAAGTCAGCTTGCGAGATCGCGGTGGGGGACTGCTGAAATGAATACGGTAGTATTGCTGAACAAAAAAATGACGCTATTGACGTTGGGCGAGCTGGATATCTCTGTCAGAACGCCATTACCGATCACGGATTGATGCGGTTAGCATGGCTATCGGTCGTGAACTTCTTGAGCAGAACAGCTTCCTTTGCGCATAACCCGTTGATAAAGTCGTCGATGGGTAGGCGAAGGAAAACCACCATGGTCAAACGTATTGATTACCACCTTGAAAAATACCACTTCGCTGAAATCAGTGAAACGCAGCGTCTCACACGTCAATGGGCTGAAGTTATCGAAGAATGCCGTCAGGTTAGGGCTGGAAGTGCCGAACGTCTGCGTATCGCCTTGCTGAATGTGGATTATGTCACCAGCTTTGAACTGCCTTTTCGTTTGCTGCTGGTGCGTGCCCCGCAACTGATTGCCGGGCTGCGTGATGAACTGCCACTCAGTCAGAAAAACGTCGTGTTTAACGGCAAGCGTTTTGGCTGTGTTTACAGCGTGAAATCTGATGTAAATCAGATACCGGAAGCGTTTCACTACCGTCTGTCAACCCGCATTCGCCGGGAAGAGGCGTCAGGTGAGACTGCTGCGCCTTACCGGGAGATTGCCAAGGAAATAAAAATGCCGAGCGAGCGGCTTAAGCGGGCGCTGGAGAGCGGACTGGCGGTGACGGCGCTGGATGGTCTGTTCTGGTTCGGTATGCAGCGGATCGCTGCCGACGTGGCGGTGCTTAGAAAAAAGGGGATGCGTATTGCAACCGCTGAGGTCCCCGTCTGGGATAGCCTCACTGCCACCCTCCGCCCGGTACCGGTCTACCGCTGCGGGTGAAAACAGGCATTGATTGACCGTTGGACGCAGCGGCGCTGACCCGCCGCAGATTGGTGACTGTTGAGACGGTACAACGGGGATGATAGAAGCTCCCCATCACCGATGTTTAACCCTAAAAAACATCACGAAGCCGGTACGGGGTAGCCTGGATTTTCAACGGTCCCGTATTGTTACGCTGAATAAAACCGACGCGTGCTAACCTCGTGTCGATAGCGATGCCAGGAATAATGAAACCGTCTGGGTGACAAGGTAAACGCTTTCATGAGGTTGCTACGGGCTCACTGCTCCATTACCCTTGGCATTAATTTTACTTACCATTAACAACCCGATGACAACACCTCCCGACCAGACCGTACAAGACCTCGCCCACCTCGCATTTTGTGCCCTTATGGCGTTACACACTGCCATTCAGCAAGGCACCGTCACGTCTCCGATGGCGGAACACCTGTTTCTGGTACGCTGGTTGGCCACAGCGCAAAAACAAAAACGGTTTTCCCGCAGTGTCGCGTTAGATATTCAGCAATTGCTGGACAAGGGACGTAAACAGGGGATTGAGGCCAAACTCAAAACCCGCTTCGACTATATTTGGCACTCCTGCACTGGCGAACTCAAGCACCAGAACGACCTGTTCAGGCTCACCTACGCCATCGAGAGCCTGAAGGCACAAGGCTGGCGTAATGAGCTGGTGACCCAGACCGAGTGGGATTGCGGGATTATCGAAGGGCCTGAGCCTGCACTGTATGTCGTCAAATCAGCACTCAACGTGGCGTTTACGCCTGAAGGTCGGCTAATCACGCCGCTTGAATTCAGGATTGCAGGCAACGTGCAGATTTTTACCGATACCCTGGCGACATGTTTCCTCACCGCCAGTGAATCAGAAAAGGCGGCGACACTGATGCCCACAGGAACGTATTCATAAAAGAAGGGGCGTTATTTAGGCTGCTACAGCATCAAGCCGTG